>JBBIHD010000179.1:0-5326 GCA_037447195.1 Nitrospirota bacterium
AAAGTGTTACCTATGTCCTTGAACTTATCTGTTCCCTATCAGTATGAACCATACCCGCCCTTCTTTGGCGCCACCTTTCTTCGGGCGAACAAGAAAGGTGGCAAGAAGAACGCCTGAGGCGTGCTAATTCGGCGTAATAATCTTTGAATTCACTTATAGTACCCGCACGAAAGTCAGAAGAGCCAGAAAATCTTATTGATAATGACTGGCCTTCCTCTTTGCGACTTCGTGACGTTGTGTGAGACAGGATTCATCATACTGTTCTCTTTTTCGAAGTGCCTTTTCCATAAATTTGATTTTGAACTTTACACTGCTGCATTCCCGATTGTCCGGGTTCGGATCATGCTTTTCTCAGCAGGAACCCGTGGGCGGACAGGCCCGCGCCGAATGCGAGCATCATGACCCAGTCGCCGGGACCGATGCCCCGGCTCTCGAGCGCCCGGAGCACGAACCAGACCGTGGGAGAGGACATGTTCCCGTACTCCTGCAGCACGGACCGGGCCGCGGCTACCCGTTCATCATCGATCCCGATGGCGTCCCGCACAGCGTTGATGATCTTCTCTCCGCCCGTATGAACGGCCCAATGGCTGATGTCCTTCGGTGCGAGAGACCGCGGCTTCAACAGGTCGTCGACGACCTGGGCCGCGGCCCTGTTCACCAGATCGGGCAGCTTAAGGGAAAGCTGGTTGTGAAGCCTGCCCTGCTTGTGGACATAGCGTATCGTGTCGCGGTGCTCCGTAGCATAGCGGCTTGCCGAGGCCACGAGTTCATAACCCTGCGGCCGCCTCCAGAGCACCGCAGCAGCAGCGCCGTCGCCGAACAGGGCGTTCGACAGGATCAGGCTCAGGTCATTGCTCATTTCGAAGGTGGCCGAGCAGACCTCCACGGATATGCTCGCCACGGCGCCCCCGCCGTTGCGCCGCAGGACCGATTCGGCGACCTCCAGGTTCGGGACCGCGCCGCCGCATCCGCTGCCCACCATGTCATAGACCCGCAGGGTCGGATCGAGCCCAAGCTCCTCGATCAGATAGGTGGCGATGCCGGGACAGATATAGCCTGTACAGGTGTTACCACGATGCCCGCGAGATCGTGCACGCTCAGGCCGGCCTGTTGCACGGCCTTGCGCAGCGCCTCGGACGCGAGCTTCACCGACCACTGAGTGAACCGCGCGATGCGCGCATCGGGGTCCTCGTCCACCAGGCAGTCAGGGTCGTCCAGCGCAAAGTGCCGATTCCGCACGCTGGGATGGGAGAAGATCGTGCGCACCAGCGACAGGCTCCGGCTGTTCAGCCTGCCGCCATAGTGCCGGCGCATGTACTCCTGGGCAAAATCCTGGTCCGCCGTGTAGGGCGGCACTGCCGTCGCGAAGGACGCGATATGAACGGGCACTGCCGAATCACTCATTCTTCTTCACCGGGCCACAGTCCTTTCCTGATCATTCTGAAGCATTCCGCACTCGGCACTCCGCACTCGGCATTCCGTACTCCGCACTCTTCAAACATCCATCCCCATCATCCGCAGCCCCCGCCGGACCATGCGCGTATGGCGCCAGAGCGGCGGCCGCGCGCCCAGGCCGTAGGCGATGCGGTGGATCATCGGAAGATGGGAAAACCCGATGCTGTCGCCATTGATGAAGTGCAGGTTCCTCGCCATGGCGGCTTTGACCTGCTGCCCGATCCATTCCGCATCCAGGCCGGGAGCCACGTAAAACACAGGCGCCAACATCTTGTCCGTCGCTACAGGGAGGACCCCCTCACGGCGGGCTATGACTTCCAGTTCCGTGCCGGGATAGATACGGACGCCGATGTTGAAGAAAACGGCGTCCGACGGCCGCACCGCCGTCTTGGCGAAGCGGATGGTCTCCTGCACGGTCTGCTGCGTCTCGCCCGGTCCCCCAAGCATGAATATCCAGAGGCAGGGAATGGGATGGCGGCGAACGGTCTCGGCGGCCCGATGCACCTGATCGCTCGTGAAGCCCTTGCGCAGCGCAGTCAGGACCCGGTCCGAGGCGCTCTCCGCGGTCAGCCCCATGGCGACAAAACCCGCGCTCTTCATGGCCCTGAGCAATTCGTCATCAAAGTGTGCAGGATTCAGCTCAAGGCTCTGCAGCCTCGCCCCGTGCGGGCGGCGGGCAAGAGCGCCGCAGACCTTCATGGCATGGTCATAAGGCGCATTGAACACGCTGTCAACAAACTCGATGTCACGGAAGCCCGATCGAACAAGCGACGCAACGGCCTCGCTGACTTGCTCGGGGTCCGAGAAGCGGTAGGACCCTCCCTCGATCTTCCGGTACGTGCAGTAGACGCACTGGAAGGCGCAGCCAAGCTTTGTCTGCACCGGCACCGTGGCCATCTGCGAAAGATAGGATGCCGCGTGCACCCAGCGCCGGTAGTCTGGGGCGAGGAAGTCATTGGAGAAGCCGGCCCGGACGCAGTCGGTCCTGGTGATACTGCCGTTAATGCGCACCGCAACGCCGGGCAGATCGTCCGCCCGTTGGCCTGACGAGATCCTTGCAAGCAGGCCCGGGAAGACGACCTCGCCGTCTCCCAGCACGGCAATGTCAACGCCGGCCGCCTCCATGATCTCCCGCGGCATGACCGTGAGCGCAGCACCGCCCAGCACAACAGGCGCACTCGTTCTCCGCCTGATCTCCGCCATGAGCGGCGGGAGGTCCTCTATATAGAATGCTGTCCGGCGCATATCGTTGTTGTCGATATTGCGCAGGGAGATGCCGATCACCTCCGGCGGCTGGCGGAGGATCTCTTCCCGGACGGCAGCGAGCGGTTCCTCCTTGAACATGAGATCAAGGACCCGCACATCATGCCCGGCCCGCTCCGCAGCCTCCGCAACCATGCACGCGCCGATGGGCATGACCGGCATGGGAAGAGCATTGCGGTTCATCGCGATGATCAGAACATCCATGCATATTCCTCACGGAAGGGAACAGGCGCGGCACTGCCTCGGACAGGCAAGAACAGAGACCACCATATACCATGAGACGCATCGAAGTCAAGGGGTGCGCTTCCTGCCGGAACGACTCGGGAGCGGGATATCATCCATGCTCACCCCGCTCCCGCTTTTCCCTCAATAGGAAGATCCTCCAGCCTGCTTGACCGTGATCGTGATCTTCTCCGAGATCACCGGCGGGTCGTGAGGAACGTGGTGCTTGTCGCCCAGGAGGAGCTGCAGCGTGTGCTTGCCCGGGGCAAGAGTCACCACGACCTCGGTCTGGCCCGCGCCGAAGTGCTTGTGCTTCTCGTCCGCCGGTATGGGCTTGTCCAGCGGCGGAAGCGTGTCAACGTCGATCAGGAGATGATGGTGGCCCGTGTTCGCCGCGTCGGTTCCTGCAGGCGCGACCCCCATGCCTTTCAGTCCGAACCGCACGGTGACAGGACTGGTCACCACGTCTCCGTTCCTGGGGCTGATGATATAGACCTCCGCTCCGGAAGGCGACGGCGTTCCACTGAAGGCAGGCAGGGCGAAGAGTACGAAGACTGCTGCGAACAGAACAATAAGCGTTTTTTTCGGGATCTTCATGGCTGTTCCTCCTTAGTGCGATGCCGGAAGATATCAGGAGAGCCGCTTGCCGAATTGCGGTGAAGTACTACTTTTGTGCGAGTCTCTCACCTGCCTCCCGGCCCTATTCTGGACCTATTTGCTCTTTTTTCAAGTATACCACAGGATGCTGCTGCGGAAGATGCGCGATCATGCAAGAGCATTCTTGACATTCCCGCCCGCTTTCGGCTATTCTTACGAAAGCAGCCTTCCGCTCCATGTTTCCGGCAATAATTCAGCAGCCTCATGATCCAGTGATGCAGGGAGAACTACGATGCATCCTTTTGTCTTTTTGTCCGTCCTTCTTGTTCTGGCCTTCAGCGGCCCTGCGGTCTCGCACGGGGGAGAATCCCATGGAGAGAGCGCTCACAAAAGCACGGGCAAGGCCGACATCGGCGTTGATGAGAAGCTTGGCGGCTTCCTGCCCGCAGGCATGTTATTTCGCGATGAACGGGGAAGAACCGTCCGGCTGACCGAATCCATTGACCGTCCCACGATCATTGCGCCGGTCTATCTCTCCTGCAAGCATGCCTGCCCCCTGCTGCTCATGGGGCTTGCGGAAGCGCTCGGCAACCTCGAACGGGTCGCGCCGGGAAAGGACTTCCAGGTCATTACACTGAGCTTTGACGAAACGGACACGCCGGGCAGGGCGTCGGAAAAGAAAATTGACTACCTCAAGGCCATTGGCCGCCCCTTTCCACCCGAGGCCTGGCGGTTCCTGACCGGCAGCAGGGAGCAGATCGAGACCTTCACGAGGTCCATCGGGTTCCGGTTCCAGCGGTCAGGCATGGAATTCGACCACCCCGTCGTGCTCGTTGTCGTGGGTCCGGGCGGCAAGATCAGCCGCTATCTCTATGGCTCGCGCTTTTTGCCCTTTGACGTGACCATGGCGATCACCGAGGCGGAGCAGGGCAAGATAGGCATCTCGACGCGCAAGTTCCTGAGCTACTGTTTCAGCTACGACCCGCAGGAGAAGACCTATGTCTTCGACATCCTGCGCGTCTCCGGCATCGTGATACTCGTGCTGGGCCTCGCCTTCTTCGGGTATCTGATGATCAAGACGAGGAAGCGGAACGCAAACCCATAATGGAACCGAACTTCTACGCATATTCCGGCGAACACCGCGGCATCCTGGCCTGGATACTCTCCACGGACCACAAGCGGATCGGGCTGCTCTATCTCACGTCTATGTTCACGTTCTTTCTCGCGGGCGCGACGCTGGGCATCCTGATGCGGCTGGAGCTGATCGCGCCGGGCCCCACGATCATGGCGGCCCAGACCTACAATTCCGTCTTCACGCTCCACGGCGTGATCATGATCTTCCTCTTCATCATTCCCGGCATTCCGGCGGCCCTCGGAAACTTTCTGCTGCCGCTCCAGATCGGCGCCCGCGACGTGGCCTTCCCGCGCCTCAACCTGCTGTCCTGGTGGTTCTTCATCACCGGCGGCCTCGTCGCCCTGACATCGCTCTTCACGGGCGGCGGCCCGCCGGACACGGGCTGGACCTTCTACGTGCCCTACAGCATCCGCACCGGCACGAACGTGTCGCTGGCACTCTTCGGCGTCTTCCTGCTCGGCCTGTCGTCCACGCTCACGGGCCTGAACTTCGTCACCACCATCCACCGCATGCGAGCGCCGGGCCTGTCCTGGTTCCGCCTGCCTCTGTTCCAGTGGTCCCTCTATGCCACGGGCTGGGTGCAGCTCCTGGCCACGCCGGTGCTCGGTATCACGCTGCTGCTCGTGATCATCGAGCGGTACTTCGGCGTGGGCT
>JBBIHD010000180.1:0-5322 GCA_037447195.1 Nitrospirota bacterium
ACGGGAAGAAAAGCAGATACTGAATTCCTTTTTCATGTCCTTCTTTGCCGCTTTGCGGCTTTGCGCGAATATTGACTCAGATTCGTCTCGAAAAAATCTGTGTGTATCCGTGTTCATCCGTGGTTGACATGCTGCTTGTTGAAAAATATCATGGTTTCATTCGCGGCCAAGGTCTTTGTTCTTAAAGAATTGTACGATCTCTTCCGCAGCTCTTCTGGTCACGCCCGGGACCGACGCCAGTTCCTCGACGCTCGCCTCCCGTATCTTCGCCACGCTGCCGAAGTGCCTCAGCAGCGCCTTTCTGCGCGCCGGACCGATGCCGGGGATGTCATCGAGCTCGGAATGGACGGCCCGCTTCTCGCGCAGCTTCCGGTGATACTCGATTGCGAAGCGGTGCGCCTCGTCGCGCACCCGCGCCACGAGAAGGGTCGCGGCGCTTGCAGGAGGAAGGATGACCGGATCGGCTTCGCCGGGCAGGAAGACCCGCTCGAATTCACGATCCTCACCGCTCTCGCCGGACCGCGCCTTGGCAAGCCCGATCACGTCAGGCTCTTTTCTCGTCCCGTCCCCTTCAAACCCACCCTCACCTCTGTCCTCTCCCTGAGGGAGAGGACGTTTGCTGATGATGCCGATCTCCTGAAGCACTGCACGCGCCGCGTTCAACTGGCCCTTGCCTCCGTCGATCAGGATCAGGTCCGGCAGCTCCCGCAGATCTGGATCACTGTACCGCCGCCTGATCACCTCGGCCATGCTCGTGAAGTCGTCCTGTCCCGTGACGCTTTTGATCTTGAACTTTTTATAGCCCCTCTTGTCAGGCCGGTTGCTCTCGAAAGTGACCATGCTTGCCACGGACTCGGCCCCCTGGATGGTCGAAATGTCGAAGGCCTCGATCCTGCGCGGCAGGTTCCGGAGCGCCAGTTCGTCCTGCAGAATCGCAAGGATCCGGTCGCGGCTCTTTTGGGACAGCAGGTGTTCGCGCAGCGCCTGGCCCGCATTGTCCGATGCCAGCTGTACCAGCTCGCGCTTCCTGCCCCGCTGGGGCACCTGGACCTCAACCCTTGCCCCGCGCTTCTCCATAAGCCATTTCTCAAGTATCTCCCGGTCCGGCACGTCGACGGGCAGCAGCACTTCCTCCGGCACGATCATCTCCTTGGCATAGAACTGGTGCAGAAAGTCGGCAAGGATCTCCGCCTCCTGCATGCCGCGCACGTTGTCCAGAAAATAATCCTTCCGCCCCAGCAGCATGCCGTTCCGCACAAAGAGCGCCTGCACGTCCGCCTGGCCGTCTTCCATGGCCATGCCGATCACGTCCTGGTTCTCGAAGCCCTGGGAGATGATCTTCTGCTTCTCCAGTGCGCCCTCGATCCGGGCTATCCGGTCCCGCAGATCCGCGGCCCGCTCATAGTCCGTCCGTTCCGCGGCCTCATCCATCTGGCGCTTCAGCATCTTCAGCAGATCGCGGTTCTTGCCTTCGAGAAAGAGCCGCACCTGCGAGACCATGTCCTGGTACAAGGCCTTGTCCGTCTCGCCAGAGCAGGGCGCCGCGCACCTCCCGATCTGGAACTGCACGCAGGGCCGCTCCGGCCGGTCGGCCCGGAACTCCTTCCTGCAGGTGGCAAGTGTAAAGGTGCGGCGCAGCAGGGCCAGCGTCTCCCACATGCCGCCTGCCGGAACATAGGGGCCGTAGTACAGCGCGCCGTCCTTTTTGATCCTGCGCACCACCTCGAGGCGCGGATACTCGGACTTGACGTCGAACCGGAGATAGGGATAGCTCTTGTCATCGCGCAGCAGCACATTGTACCGCGGCCGGTGCTTCTTGATGAGGTTCGATTCCAGGGCAAGGGCCTCGAGCTCAGTGTGGGTCACCAGGGTCTCGAGGTCCGCCACCTGGCGCAGCATCATCTCCGTCTTCTCGCCCTTGGCGCCCTTCTGGAAGTAGGAGCGGACGCGGCTCTTGAGCGAGACCGCCTTGCCCACGTACAGCACATGCCCCTTCGCGTCCTTCATGAGATACACGCCGGGCTCGTCAGGCAGGTTTTGCAGCTTCTCATCGAGGGTCATGCGGCATTCTACCACGGACACAAGGATTTAGGAATGCGGATTGAGAAATGCATTACCCGATCATGATCATCAACAAGATGATGCAGGGAAAGCGAAAACGGTGATTTTGCGAAGAAGTATGTATAATTATAGTATGGCGGCATAATGCCGATTGACAGGCAGTCCGCGGTCATAGTGAAAGAATACCCCATTGCTGCTTCCATCTGCATCATCACATCAAATAATGCGTGACAAGCGATCGCACCCATGGTATAGTATGTACAAGTTGTACACTTTGGCCCAGGAGGCGGTCTCATGAAAACCGTCATATCAATATCAGAAGCCAGAAAGAGGCTTCCGAGCATCATCAGGTCGCTCCGTTCAGCTCCGGACAGGGTATATCAGGTGACCGTTCATGAAGAAGTGGTCGCCGAGATCAGAACGTCACCCCAGGTCAAAGCCGGCGAGGCCGCGTCCAAACTGCTCGGCATGAGGAAAAAGCTCGGCAAGAAGCAGAAGGCCGGAAAGTATCCGATGTCGGAGAACATGAAGGATCTGCTCTACGTCGCAGAGGACCAGCCTTGAACTTCCCTGACCGCAAAGTATTTTGCGACACCTCGTTCTTCTTCGCTTCGCTGGTCCCCGAAGATGCCAATTACGATCGGGCCGGCGATATTCTCAGCTTTTGCAACGAGAATACCCTGACGCTCTGTACTACCTGGGACGTTATCAGTGAGACCGTCACCCTGCTCAGATATCGGTCGAGCTGCCGGACGGCCGTGGAGTTCATCGATACGGTCAAGCCTGCCCTTTTCATCGTTCGGTACGATGACTCGGTCAGAGATGCGGCTGAAGTTGTGTTCAGAAGGCTCGCGAAGGACAAACGACTGTCTTTCTGCGACGCCTTGTCCTCTATCGTCATCACCACTCTGCTGGATGGCGCTCCCTGTCTGAGCTTCGATCGGGACTTCAGAAGCCTCGGCCTTACGGTCTATCCGGCCTGACCTGAAATGCCATCCGGGCGGTCAACGACACAGCGATTTCCGCAAACCCTTTACATCCTCGCCACCACTCCCGCATGGTCAGAAGGCCAGAGCCCTGAGGGCGTCCTGTCCGCTTCATCATTGCCTGTCACGTTCACCTTCACCTTGCCAAGGGGAGGCCGGTCGGTGAAGATGACGTCGATGCGCGCATCAAGGACTGAATCCAGGTTCAGCAGGGCCTCAGACTGGCAGCAGGTGAAACCTGCAGGCTTGCCGGGCCGCAGGTCCCAGGTGTCAAGGTAGCCTCCATGGACCAGTTGCAGATAAGGCGGCACGATCGTGTAGGGGCCGACATAAAGCGTCGAATCGAGCGGCGACGAGTTGATGTCGCCTGCAAGAATGGTCCTTGCGTTCTGAGGCTTCGGAAAAGCAGAAAGGATCGAGATCAGCTCAAAGGACTGAGCAGACTGTATGATCGGCGCGGCAGGGTTATTCGGGTCCGGATATCGCTCTTCCAGGTGCGTATTCACGAAGCGCACAGCTACGCCGTTGATCACGGCATCAACAGCCACGAAGCCGCGCTCTATCGTGATGAGGCCTCCCGGAGTTTCAGCGCTCGCAACGACCTGATAGTTGCACCCGTCCAGAGACTGTCTGCAGCCGCTCAGGGCAACCGGCACCATAGTGGTTGCCACGTCGCTCCTCGCCAGGATCACGTCGCGGTCAAGAACACCCACAATGTTGCCGGCCAGCGGGATCTGCAGGTCTGCATTCCTGACCGTTGCCGCAACGTGATACGTCACGCCCTGAGCGGCCAGGGCTGTCATGAGGTCTGCCAGCAGATCACGGTAGGGCGGCGGGCCGTTGCTGCCGTTGAAGGTGAAATTATAGACCTCCTGAAGGCCCACGAGGTGCGGCCGCTCTTCTGCGATCTCAGCTGCCAAGGCCACGGCGCGCTCCGGGAAGTTGCTCGCCGCCACCTGCTCCGCTGCCTTCTGCACCGCTGCAACAAACTCCGCCGGAGACCCGGCTGACAACACCGACGAAAGATCCGCGCCGAGATAGAGGTTCCGCGTCATGACCGTGAGCGGCTCGGAGGCGAATACGCCGGGCGAACCCACGAACAGCAGCGCTGCGACAAAAGTGATGATGCGCTTCATGAAAGACCTCCTATTGGCGGGATATTCGGCGTTATGGTTCTCTATGCCACCGCTTCACGACGACAGTGCGGCATTCGAGAATGGCCCTAAAGGGCCATTGGCTCACCCGTAAGCCCTGCTTCTTCGCGATCATCCATAATGCCTGACGCTCTCGCTCACACTACTTATCCCTGATCACAACTGCAAGCCGCTTGACCACGTCCTTCGGCGTGATCCCCGGGATCTTCATCCCCGCAAGTTCCGCCATTGCCGCGTCATACTCGTCCCGGACAAGGACCCGCTTGGACGGGTACCCGTAGCGGTTCTTCTTGGTATTCTTGAAATCATGCTGGTACACGATGGTGCCGATGTAAACGGCCTTGGCATCAGCCGGAACATCGATCTTCACATCGCCGTAGCACATAAGATAATTCACCTCCACACCCGTTGCCCGCGGCGTTGCGCTGCCTAATTGCGGCGCAAAACCCGTCTCGGAGTCGAGCACCAGCGTGCCCATGCGCGCGAACCGGACGCCCGGTTTCAGGGGTATGAAAGAGGTCTTCGTAAAACTGAAGTCCATCATCTCACCGGGACCAAAGGGAACCAAAGCATCCCTGTCCAGAGGCTTGTCGGCGTTATCGCTGAAATTCATCTTGATGACCCCCTTGTGGGTGCCCCGCGGCGCAGTCAGCACCACGTTCCCCTGCTTGATCATGGGGTCCACGGTCATCTTCCCGATGAGCAGGACCTTTCCCGACGGCACGCTGTCGCCGGTTTTCATGGAATCGCTGAACGAAACCAGGAGAGCGCACGCCGTCAGGAACACAAACGTCGCCACAACAATAAATACTTTGCGCATGGTGAAATCCCCCTTTATCCTCTCAAGAATAGACCTGCTTTATGATCTTTTACTGTACCGTCGCCATGCGCACGATGCCCGCACTCCAGTCGCTTACTCCCGTAAAAACAATAAAGCGCCCGTGGGCCGCTCGCCGTGTTAAGCCGAATTGAAATGGATGCTGGTGCCTCGATGATCTCTTAGCATAGCACCTATTCCTCACTCCGATTTCCGCACTCCGCACCCTCCCTAATCCACCCGCACTCCAATGGCCAGTTCCCTCTCCCGCAGGGCCTTGACCTTGCCGCGCCGGTCCATGATA
>JBBIHD010000181.1:0-5290 GCA_037447195.1 Nitrospirota bacterium
CCATGACGGAGAAGCTCAGCGCCCTTGCAGTGGACGACGACCGCCGGGAAGTCCGCAAACAGGCTGCGGCCCTGCTGGCCAGGCTCGGCATTGATGCTTTCAGGAACATACTGTTCCTGGAAAATTTTGAATTGAACAAGAGATCCTGGATCAACTCGCGCAGGAACTACGATTTCTTTTACAATGACGAGTTCCTGTTCGGCGCGGAGGCAGGCCAGTGCGAGGACCAGTTCATGAAATCCCCTCTCTATCTGCCCCGGAATTTCGACCTGGAGATGGTGAGCACCTGGAAATCGGGAAGCTCCTCCGATGCGTACGGAGTTCTCATCGGACGCGATGAGAGCAACTTCGACACCTTCGGCATGTCCGGCGCAGGCCAGGCTATCGTGCGCACGACACGGGACGCCGAAACCGCCCCTGACCTTCTTGCCTGGACGAACGCCCCGGCAATACACCAGAACGGAACGGCGTCCAACCGCGTGCGCGTGGAAGCGCGCGGCGACAAATGGAACTATTATGTGAATGATGCATTCGTCGGCACCGTCGCGAACACGCTGAACGCGAGCTCCTATATCGTCGGCCTGAGGGTCTGCGGAGATCAGATGGTAGTATTTGACCAATTAAAAATGAGCGGGGCCGGCATGAACTGATTTAAAGTTATAAAATACAGATAAGCTGACACGTCGTCAAAGAGGTAAAAGCAAGAATGCATATACCGCGCGCCTGGATCAAGAGCTCAGGCACCGGCAGGAAGCCTGATGGCAGCGAGCTCCCTGTTTCCACCTGGGGATGGGGCGACGATGAGGGCGCTGCCAGAAGGTCGGCTGCAGATCGCCTGCAGCGCCTGATAGGAAGGATCTCTCGCGGGGAGCCATTTCCCCGGAAATACGCCTATAACAGCCGCCCGCTCCGGGAGGAGATCCTCGAAGTTATCGACAGTGACGGGTCAGGCCGGCCGGAGGCCATCGTGACCCGCAACAGCTATGGGGCCCAGGTGCTGAACACGGCGCGCCTGCTGTTCCTGGACATCGACCTGCAGCCGATAAGCCTGCTCCAGCGCCTGCGCCGGCTCTTCGGCTCCGGGCAGGACAATTCCGAAGAGGCTGTCCTGGCGCGGCTGCGCAGTGCCCTCACCTCCTACGGCCGCGCGACCTTTCGCGTCTACCGCACGGCATCGGGCTTCCGGGTCATGGCCATTGACCGTGAGTTCGAACCAACAGGGCGAGACACGCAGGATCTCATGAGGATAACAGGGACAGACCCGGCCTTTGCCCGGCTGTGCGCCACCCAGAGCTGCTTTCGGGCGCGGCTGACGCCAAAACCGTGGCGCTGCGGGGGGCCGGTTCCGCCGGGCCGGCATCCGCGCACAGACGGCGACCTCCGCCGTCAGTTCGCATCATGGCTGGCCGGATATGAGAAGATTTCTGCGGACTATGCCGCATGCAGGTATGTTGCATCCATCGGCAATGGCAGTCCCCGGGGCGCGGCCGGAATGCTGGTGGAACTCCATGACCGCATCACGCGCTGCACTGAACCGCTGCCGCTGGCATAGCAATGTAACCACGGGCGGCTTCTCCCGCTCCCTGTCTATCATCACTGAATGCGGGACGGAGGCCGCACACGGTCAAGACAAACCCTCACTAACGTTTTTTACCCGTGCTCACCCGAGAGCCCCCATGAGGGGACCCGCGGTTCAATCATCCCATCACGGCACCGGCGGCATCTTGACCTTGATTGGATCTCCGGCCAGGGCCTCGACCAGGAACGCCTTGAGCTGCTTCTTCTCCGCTGCCGTGAGCTTCAGAGGCTTCAGCGCCTTGTTCCCCTTGCCGCCCCCTTTGTCGAAGAACTCGATCACCTCGTCCAGGGTCTGGAACACGCCATTGTGCATGTAGGGCGCGGTGCGCGACACCTCGCGCAGCGTAGGCGTCCGGAAGGCCTTCCAGTCCTTCTTGTCCTTGGTGATGAGGTAGCGGCCCGGGTCCTCGTTCAGCGTCCGGTAGTCCTCAAAATGATATACCTTGGCGACGAAGCGCGCCGTGGCAATGACCTGCGGATTGTTCAGCAGCTCGGGATTCTCCGGCACGCTCAGGGCATGGAACTTCTGGTCCGACAGCAGCACGCCGTCATGGCATTCCACGCACCTGCCCGTTCCCCGGTATATCTCCAGGCCCTTCTCAGCTTCCTTTGAGAGCGCCTTCGTGTCGCCCTGGAGGTAGCGGTCGAGCGGCGCATTCACGGACACGAGGGTCCGCTGGAAGGCGGCAAGGGCCATGGCGATCCGCTCCCGTGTCACCTCTCCCCCGAAGACCTTCTTGAACTCCGCGGCGTACTCAGGCACGGCCTGGACCTCTTCTTCCATGAAGTCGAGGTTCTGGTTCATCTCAAAGGCGCTCATCATGGGAAAGAGCGCCTGGTCCTCGAGGGTGCGGACGCGGCCGTCATAGAACAGGAACTGCCACAACCCGGCATTGATCAGCGTGGGTGCGTTCCGCCAGTTGCGCGTCGTGGGATAGCTGAGCGAAATAGGCAGCCCGTCGGTAAATGCCTGCTCGGGATCGTGGCAGGTGACGCAGCTCATGGTCCCGTCGCCGGACAGGCGCCGGTCGAAGAAGAGTTTCTTGCCCAGCTCGACCTTTCCGGGCGTCTGGGGGTTCTCCTTTGGGATGGGTATCTCCTTGAAGGGCTCAAGATGTCCTGCACCGACCGGCAGGACGATCATCCCTGTCAACAGGACTATGGCTCCCATGATCGTGAACAGGCGGCGTTTCATGACACATCCCTCCATTCTCTGCTTTCCTCCGCACGTCCCACTTCCTTCTCCCCTTCACCGCGTCTCCGTGTCCCCGCGTCTCCCCGTCCCCTCTTCCCGCGTCTCTGGCTCTCCTCACTCCGAACCCCGAACTCCGAACTCGCCCCTCGGCCCCGACACTACCTCGCCCTCGCCAGTTCCTCATCAAGCACCTTCTTAAAATACTCATAGGGCCTGTTGCCGATCACCTTCCGGCCGTTGATGAAGAAGGTCGGTGTGTTATACAGGTCCATCTTGAGGGCAAGCTGCAGGTCCCGCTCGATCTCCCTGTCGTTCTTCTTCCTGTCGATGGACTCGGTGAACTTCTTCACATCCAGGCCCAGCTCCCGGGCGTAGCTGATGAGGCTCTCCCGGTCGAGCCGGGGCGACCGCTCCAGCATGATGTCGTGCATCTCCCAGAACTTTCCCTGGTCGCGGGCCGCAAGGGACGCTTCAGCGGCGATGCGGGCGTAGTCGCGGTACCGGTAGGGATAGTGCTTGATGATCAGCCGGATCTTGCCCTGATATTCCTTCATGAACCGTTTGACGGTCGGACCGACCCCCACGCAGTGCGGTCACTGAAAGTCAATGAACTCGATGATCGTGATCGGCGCGTTCTCCGGTCCGAGCGACGGCGAGTCGCCGACGGGCACGTCGTAGCGCGGTTCGGCAGCAGGGAGCGACAAGGGAAGGAACAACAGGAACGGCATGAGAAGTAAACGTTTCATAACGGCCTCCGGGGTTAAAGAACGGGGACGGGAAAGGCTCCCGTCCCTGTCTGTTCACGGGGCTTACGTACGCTCCGTTCCGTGGAACACGGGAAGGTAGGTCGCGGCGAGACGATAGGCGAGCACTGCCAGTGCTATCAGGCCAACGGTAACCAGTATCTCCCAGAGGGCCGGGAAATAGAACGTACCGGTCCCGGCCTGGGTGAAGAAGTTCACATTGAAGCGGTTCATGACCGTGCCCGCGACGACCAGCGAGGACGCCAGCAGCACGCCGTTCACCGATTCGCGCACCTTTTTCTGCGCATAGAGCGCGATCGGCGCGATCACTCCGATCAGCAGCTCCAGGAGGAAGAAGACGCTCGCGGCGCCGCTGGTCAGGATGAGACCGAGTTCGCCGGCAAGGGCAAGGTCCGCGATCTTCATTGCCAGGTAAATGCTGAGCGTTATCATCGCCCCTTTCGACAGGCCCGCGAGGATCTCCGTTTCCTGGGGCCGCTTGAAAGTGTGCGCCGCCAGAACGGACTCCACCGCCACCATGGCTAGCCCCAGCGCGATGGCCGAGATATAGAAGAGGTAGGGGATGAACGGCGAATACCAGAGCGCGTGCAGCTTGGCCGGAACGATCAGGAAGAAGGCCCCCAGTGACGACTGGTGCAGAAAGGACAGCGTGATGCCCGCGATGACCAGCGGATAGGTGAAGAACTTGAGGACCTTGAGCAGCCCGTCCATCTTGAAGCGCTCCAGGAAGGCCGGCGCGAACTCCAGGGCCAGCACGGTGGTATAGAGGGTAATGCACCAGACCACCTCGAACATCACCGACTTGTATTGCCACATGACCAGCGGGTGCCAGAAGCTGAACGGCTTCCCGATGTCAATGACGAGCCCGATGATCACCACGACGTAGCCGATGAAGGCCGTCAGGATCGCGGGCCGGACGATGGCCCGGTACTTTTTCATATTGAAGATGTAGACGGCGGCGGTGATGGTGAAGCCGCCCGCTGCCAGCGCCACGCCCGAGAGCACATCCACGGCCACCCAGAGGCCCCAGGGCACGTCATCGCCCATGTTGGTCGATGCCCCGAGCCCGAAGGTGAACCGGTAGAGCGCTGCCAGTATCCCGACACCTACAAGGATGTAGAGCAGCCGCATTCCGCGCGGCTGCGGCTCAGCGTATGTTTTCATGTTCGCCATGATCATTTCTCCTTTCCCGGTGAGGACTGGCCGCTGCCGTTGCCCCGGTTGCGGAACCAGGCAATGAGGGACAGGCCCACGACGAACCCGCCGACTGCCGCCGGTATCTTGTTGAGCGATGCCCAGGTGAGGTCCGGCAGGCGCTGCGCCGGGATCTTTGTGTTCAAGCCGATCTGCTCGAAGGGCACGTGGGAGATGTAGAGCCACGCCGTGCCGCCCGCTTCGTCCTTGCCGTATATGTGGTCCACGTACTTGCCGGGGCTGTTCTTGAGCCGCTTCTGCGCCTCGGCCGTCACTTCGTCGAGGGCGCCGAACTGCATCACCTGCGTGGGGCAGACCTTGATGCAGGCCGGGACCAGGTTGTTCGCGATGCGCTCGGAGCAAAAGGTGCATTTCCGCACCCAGGGAAAGAGGCTCTTCTCCCACTCGTACTTGGGGATCTGAAAGGGACAGGCGATCATGCAGTACCGGCAGCCGATGCACCAGTCGTAGTAGTAGACCACCGGCCCTGATGGGGACTTCGTCAGCGCGCCCACGGGGCAGGCCGACGCGCAGGCCGGGTCCTTGCAGTGCATGCATT
>JBBIHD010000182.1:0-5279 GCA_037447195.1 Nitrospirota bacterium
GCATGGCTGCTGCACGCGGCAAGGCCCGCAATGGCTTTTTCGTCACCGATCCTGACGATCGCCTCCATCGCCTCCTCGCGCATATCGCGGTCGGAAAGGAGCGCGGTCAGCGCCGGCAGGGAGGCCGGGACCTTGAAGAACCCGAGCAGCAGCACGGCGTTGCGGCGCACTTTCAGGCTTTCCGATACGACCATGGCTGCCAGGGAGTCGACGGCCTTCTGCGAAAGGCCGATGCTGTAGGTCTTGTCGCGGTGGCGCGAGACCAGCCCGGCAATGGCCTCCAGCGCCCATTCCCTGAGGGACTGCTCCTCTTCCTGCAGGAATATGACAAGGTGCTTCAGCACCGACAGGTCGCCCAGCTTGCCCAGGGACTGGATGGCCGGAATGTTCGCGCCCGGCGTCTCGAGCAGCGCCACGAGCGACGGCACCGCGCGCGCATCGCCGATATCGCCCAATGCCGCGGCCGCGGGAAACTGCAGCCACATGTCCGCCTGGAGCGCCGCGATGAGCGGCTCCACGGCCCGGGGGTCCCTGATCTTGCCAAGGGCCTCGGCGGCGCCGTGCTTCACGTTCAGGTCGGCGTCGGAGAGCGCCGTGATCAGGTCCGGGACGGCGCTGCGGTCCCGCAGGTCGCCGAGCACCACGGTGACGAACTGGCGTATCTCTTCGTCGTTGTCGCGCAGCAGCGTGAGCAGCGGCGGAAGCGACCGCCCGCCGAGAGCGACGTAGGTCTCCATGGCGGCGTTGCGCATGCCGGCGCTCTCGTTGTCCCGCAGCGCCCGCTCCAGCGCCGGATACACGTCGGCGTCGGGGCGGCGGCTGAAGACCTCGATGGCCCGCTCCCGGCCCTTCCTGCCCTGCTCATAGAACGCGGCCAGAAGGGCTTGCAGGTCCTCGGCGCCGTCTGCCTGAGCGCCTTTGCGCTCCGCGCTCTTCCCACTCGTCTTTACTGCCTGCTCTGCTCGCGACATAATCACGCTCCCTCGGGTTTCTGATAAAAAATAGTATTGCACTGCTCCACAACGTTCAGCGAATGGTCATAGAGATGCAGGACCTCTCCCTCGCCCGTGAACAGATATCCGCCGGGCCTGAGGCAGTCCGTCAGCGCCGCGACCAGGCGCTGCTGCGCCGGAAGATCGAAATAGATCATGACATTGCGGCAAAAGATGATGTCAAAACGCCCCTTGAAGCCGTGCATGGCCGGAAGATTGCGAAGATTCATGGTCTCGAACCGCGTGAGCTCCCGGACCTCTTCGGACAGCAGTATCTCCTCGGGCGACAGGGGAATGAAGTATTGTTCAATGAACCGCGGCGGCGTTTTGCCGAGCCGCATCGTGCCGTATACTGCCCGCCGGGCCGTTTCAAGGGCGTCGGGATTGATGTCCGTGCCCGTTATGCTGATGTCCCAGGCCTTCGGATACCTGATGCTGTCCAGGACCTGCATGGCGAGGGAGTGGGTCTCCTGGCCCGTCGCGCAGCCGGCGGACAGCACCTCAAGCCGCATCCGGTATTTCTCGCCGCGGGCCAGGCCGGCCATGGCCTTTTTCCCTTCCCGGTCCACGATCCCCGGCAGCACAAAGCGCTCCAGCGCCTCGAAGTGCTCGGGCATCCTGAAAAAATAGGTCTCCCGCGTCGTTATCAGGGACAGGAGCTGCTCGAACTCCGCCGTGCTGCTCGCGAGCGCCTGATAGTAGTCAGCCAGCGAACGATGCCGCCCTTCTTCAGCCCGCCGGGCGATCAGGCGCCGGAACTGCGGCTCACGGCTCAGGGGGAACGTGAGGTGGCAGCGGTCGTATATCAGGTCCTTGAACCGGCCGATCGTGTCTGCCGTCATCTCCATTGCATACCTGCCTGTGCCCTCGCGGTCTCCCGCCTTGTCGCGGCGGCCCGCGTCTTCGCTCTCCCTGCCATTATTCGCCGCCTTTTTCATCTCTTCTGCGTCGTTACTTCTTTTCAGCATTTGACATGGCCATGGCAATTTCAGGATTGCGGCCATATCTCACATTTTACAATTTGTATTTCCACTTGCGGCCGACGGCCGCGCTATGCTTTGAAGCTCGCCACCTGGTCCATCAGCGCCTTTGCCGCATCCACCAGTTCCTCGGAGGACCGCGCCGTTTCGTCCACGGCCGTGAGGTTCTCTTTCGCGATGCTGCTGATGTTCTCGGCGCTCCGGACCACCAGGTCGCCGCCCCGCTTCTGCTCGCTCGTGGCGATCGTCACCTGCTGCGTCATCCGGTTCATGCTCTCCACGGCACCGATGATCTGCTTGCTGCCCGATGCCTGCTCGCGGACCGCCTGGCTCACTTCCTGCATGATGCGGTTCATGCTCTCCACGGCAAGCCGGATCTGGCGCCCGCCCGCTGCCTGCTCGCGCACGGACCTGGCCACCTGCTGGGTGAGATTGTTCATCTCTTCCACAGCGCGCCGGATCTGCTTGCCGCTCGTTGCCTGCTCGTTCATTGCCGTGCTTACCTGCTCTCCCGAGGTCTGCATGCGGTCCACGTACCCCAGGACCTCCTTGCTGCCCGCGCTCTGGTCGGCAACAGCTCCGGCGATCTGTCCCATCAGGCGTCCTGTATGCTCGACGCCTTCGATGATCGTCCGGAGCGCCGCCGAAGCGCGGTCCGCCATGCCCATGGCCTCCGTCGCCTCCCGGGTGCCCGCCTCCGTGCTCTTGACGGCGTCCTCGGCTTCGGACTGGACCCGGCTGATCACGTCGCCGATCTCCTTGGTGGCCTTCATGCTGCGCTCGGCAAGCTTGCGCACTTCGTCGGCCACGACGGCGAATCCCCGGCCCGCGTCGCCGGCCCGGGCCGCCTCGATGGCCGCGTTCAATGCCAGCAGGTTGGTCTGGTCGGCGATCTCCTCGATCACCTCGATGATCTTCCCGATGTCCTGCGAGCTCTTTCCGAGGTTCCGTATACTGTCCGCCATGCCGCCCATGGTGCCGGAGATGTTCTTCATGCCCGCGAAGGCCCGCGTCAGGGCCTCGCCGCCCGCCTTGGCCTCGCCCACGGCCCGCTGCGAAATGGCGTCGGCCTCCTTGATGTTCTTTCCCACGTCCTCCACGGAACGCACAAGCCCTTCAACGCTCGTCGAGGTGTTCCGCACGAGCTCTGACAGGTCACCCGCGCTTTTCGCCACCTGTTCGATGGACACCGTAAGTTCTTCCACCGTCGACGACGTCTCGACGACGTTCGTGGCCAGGGCCTCCATGTTCTTCGCCACCCGGTCCGTCGTGACCGTCATCTGCTCGATGGTGGATGACGTCTCGGTGACGCTCGACGACAGGGTCTCCATGTTCCGCGCCACGTTCTCGATGGAGGCCATCATCTGCGTGACGGAGCTGGACGTCTCCTGCACGTTCGACGACAGGCTTTCGGCATTGCGCGACACGCTCTGGATCGACGCGGCCATCTCCTCCATGGACGTGAGCGTCTCCTCCGACGCCTGCGACGTGGTTGCCGCGCCCTGCTTCACCTGGCGCGAGCCTGCCGCGATCTGCTCGGCCGCCGTGGCTGTCTTGCCGGCGCTTGCGCGAATGGACCCCACGAGGGTCCGCAGGTCCGACACCATGGCGTTCATGGTCCGGCCCAGGTCGCCGATCTCATCGGAGCTTTTCATTTCGATGGCCTGCGTCAGGTCGCCCGATGCCACGCTGATCATGGCTGTCTTGAGCTTCGTAATGGGCTTCACCACCAGCCGCTGCAGAAAAAAGATGAGCAGCGCCGACGAGATCACGATGCCCGCCACGGCCTGGATCGCGGTGACAACGATGTCCTTTGCGAGCATGGCGTGGATCTTTTCCGTTGAGAAGCCGAGGTTCACGGCGCCCCAGGACGTCTCGGCCATGATCACGTCGCTCTTGACCTCCAGAAAGCGCTTCGGCAGCTCTCCCTTGCTGCTGTCGCGCAGGCTGTTGCCGTTCTTGTCCGTTACGCGGACGAACAGAACGTCCTCGTTCTCCATGGCCTTGGTGATCGCCTCGTCGATGAGGGTGTAGTCCTGCGTCAGGAACGTGTGCCCGGCAATGCCGCCGATCAGCCTGGAAATGGCCATTGCCTTGCCCTCGGCGGCGCTGATAGCATCAGCGCGGTGATCGAAGTAGGAATAGACGCTCATGGTCATTATAATCGCGGTCAACAGCGCGACGGCCATGACGGTCATCTTCGCCTTGAGGCTTTTGATCGACTTGCGTTTTCCGTCAACTGCCATGTCTGGAACCTCCCCTGCAAATAACAGGGACAGTCCCCTGGAACCAAAGGGGACGGTCCCTGTTAATCGGCTACTTCACCCGCACGAAGTTCTTGCCCACAAGCTCCTGGCCTTCAGGCGAAAGCATGAAATCGATGAACTTCTTTGCATTGCCCGCAGGCGCGCCCTTGGTCACCAGGTTCACCTGGCGGGCCATCTTGTACTTCTTCGACTTCACGTTCTCCGGTGTGGGCGCAATGCCGTCGATAGTGATGATCTTGACCTTTGTTGCATCGATCACGGCCGTGGCCAGCGGGCCGATGGCGCCTGGAGTGTTCGCCACCGTGTTGCTCAGGGTCTTCATGGGGGACACGATGGCATTCTGGACATAGGGCTCTTTCTTGAGGGCCAGTTCCTGGAACTCCTCCCGGCAAGCGCACCCCGGCGTGCTGATCACGATCTTGATCGGCAGGTCCGGACCGCCGACCTGGTTCCAGTTCGAGACCTTGCCGGTCATGACGTCCTTCACCTGCTCGGACGTCAGATTGTCAAGGGGAATGGCCTTGTTGGCCACAACGCCCACTGCGCCGTAGCCGATGGTCGAGGCCACCAGCCCCTGGGCCGTTTCTTCATCCTTCAGGTCCCGTGATACGCCGCCGATGTCAACCAGCCCGGCAAGCGTTGCCTTGATCCCCGCCCCGGAGCCGCCGGCGGCGAGACCGATCTTGAGGCCCGTCTTTTTTTCAAAAACCGGCGCCGCCTCATTCATCACGCCTTCAAGCACCGTGACCGACCCCGCATAGGTCAGGTCCACGGCTGCTGCATTTCCCGCCCACGCCAGTGATAAAACCAATCCCAACGCTGCAATGATCCTTTTCATGTGCATCCTCCTCGTAGATTGGTCCCCTTGGGACCAGATAGGGTACAGCTGTCTGCTGCCCGGCCTGCGGCCGGACCTCCCCTGCTCCTAGACCTTGAAACTTTCCACTTCCTTCATCAGGGCCTGCGCGGCCCCCACCAGCTCCTCGGAAGACCGGGCCGTCTCATCCACGGCCGTGAGGTTCTCCTTCGCGATGTTGCTG
>JBBIHD010000183.1:0-5187 GCA_037447195.1 Nitrospirota bacterium
GTGACTTGTAGAACTGGGCCACCTTTTCGGGGCTTCCGGTGCAGACGATCCTGCCGTTGCAGAGCTGCGATGCGCGGTCGGCGATTCGGGCGATCTCCTCGCGGTGCGTGATCAGCAGTACGGCCGAACCATGCTGCTTGAAGTCAGAGATGACGTTAATGATGTCCTGCGTCGAGAGCATGTCGATCCCCGAGTCGGGCTCGTCGAGAACGGCAAGCAGCGGTTTGAGCGCCAGGACCGACGCAAGCTCGATCCGCTTCCGCTCACCGCCGCTCAACCTTCGGTCCACCATTCTGTCGAGATAGGCCCCGGGCTGGAGCCCGACCAGTTCGAGGAGCTCTGACGGGTCGCTTGTGCCGCTCCTGAGCGTCAGGTAATCCCTGACCGTAATGCCCTCGAACCGCACCGGTTCCTGCCAGGCCAGTGAGATGCCGCGGCGGGCGCGCTCATGGATGGGAAGTTCCGCGATGCTCTCCCCTTGATAGAGAAGAGCGCCGCCCATGGGACGGTACCCCTCGCAGCCCATGATGAGATAAGCGAGAGTGCTCTTGCCAGTGCCGTTCGTGCCGAGCAAAGCATGCACCTCCCCTGCCCCGATGGTCATATTCAGGCCGGCAAGCAGAGGGACAGAACCTTCCGGCCCGGCGTGGAACTGCAGTTCTTTGATCTCGAGAAGATGCATAAGGCTCAAACCAATGGACACGGATTTTCACGGACGACCACGGATGCAAACAGGAAGGACAACGCACGCTACTGTAATTGTAGCACGGAAGGGGAGCAGAGGTTTGCGGCTTTTTGATAAGGGAAAATCAGTGAACCTTGCGCTCATTCATGATAATAACAGGGAATGTCCTGCAATGGATCCGGACGGTCACTCCCAGTGCGACGGCGGGCGAAACGGGCAAATCCCGAAAAAAAACCGCTGCAGCGAAAAGCTGCAACGGCTCATCATTTCACTCATTCGATCTCAGCAGCTGCAGGACCCGCAGGAATTTCCCTGCGGCTGCATCCCGGTGATCATGAACCCGCGACCGTCCTGGAAATCGATGGTCGTGTTCATGAGCATTCCCTGCGCCCGCGTTTCCAGGAAGACCTTCAACCCGTTCTTCTCGATCGTTGTATCCCCAGACTGGGGATTGTCGGCTATGTCCATAGCCAGTGAGGGGCTTCAGCCGCCGGGAACGATAAAGATGCGAACACCGGCGTTTCCGCCGCCGTTCTGCTTCGAAATGAATTCCTTGAACTTCGTGATTGCACTGTCTGTCAAACCTACCATGCATGCCTCCCGTCTGTTATAGTCCAGATCGTCCGCTGTTTCGAGCCTTCATATTACCAGCGGACAGCATGGAATGCAAATATTTTTTGCGCACTGCCGGACGTTTTGCCGAATAAAACGGCATTTCATGCCCGCTGTTCCGCCGTTCTTGCGCTCCGTCACAGGGCCTTCAGGTATGATGATATCTTTTGCCTGATCTCATCGCGGGCCCGCCTGAACTCGCTGAGCACTTCTTCGTCAGTCCCCGTTGCTCCCACAGGATCGTCAACAGGCCAGTGCAGACGCCTCACCTGCGGAGGGGTCATGGGGCACAGCTCCTCGGCATGGCCGCAAAGCGTTATCACAACGTCCATCTTCAGGAGCAGATCCCGATCGATGGCCTTGGATGTGTGGTGTGAGATATCAATGCCGATCTCCTGCATCACCCCTATCGCGTTCGGATGCACACGGAAAGGCGCCAGCCCGGCGCTATAAGCCTCGATCTTTCCCTTCCCGAGTTCCCGCGCCAGGCCCTCGGCCATCTGGCTGCGGCAGGAATTGCCGGTACAGAGGAACATCATTTTCAGCATCTTTTACCTCCAGCAGCAGTTGCCCGCCCCGCTTCCATCAGGCCTTCTCTGTTGGGCCCTGAGATCGGGACGTCCGGCTTGTGATAGATGCTCTTTCCGGCAGCAGTACCGTTGATCTTTTCTTCTTTGTCTCCATGAACCGCTCAAGACGCTTCCGGTCATGCAGCGCTTCCCTGCCTGCGTCCGCTGCACTCACAAGGTGTAGAAGCGCCTGGCCCATATCATCGCGGCCATCCATCTGGTAATGCACCCAGCGGCCTTCTTTCCGGTCACGGATGAGCCCCGCCTCTTTCAGCACGGTTAGATGAAATGACACCTTGGGCTGGACCATGTCCAGGGCGGCCGTGATATCACAGACGCAGAGCTCCCCCTGCTCCAGGAGCTTCAGGATCCTGATCCGCGTCTCGTCGGACAGGGCCTTGCATAGGCGCACGAGATCGGCCATAGGTTCTCTGACTGTTTGTTGACCCATTGCTTTATGATTCCATCCGCGGCAATCTGCGTAAATCCTCGTCCCATAGACTCTTCTGCTTTATCCGTTTCCATCCGTGTGCATCCGTGGCAAATTGATCTTACAAGATCGCATTGAACAGATATCCCACGGCGATGATCGCACCCGTCATGATCGCAATGAACACCCCGAGCATCTGCACTTTCAGCACTTTTCTCAGGATGATCATTTCCGGCAGCGACAGCGCCGTGACCGCCATCATGAAGGCGAGCACCGTGCCCATGCTCATCCCCTTCTCGACGAGTGCGGAGACGATGGGAACGACGCCTGCCGCGCTGGCGTAGAGCGGCACGCCCATGGCCACGGCAAGCGGCACGGCCAAGGGATTGTCCCGGCCCGCATAGCGCACCAGAAAATCCTCGGGAACATAGCCGTGAATGAACCCGCCGATGCCGATGGCGATCACAACGAAGAGAGAGACCTTTTTCAGGATGTCTGCGGTCGCCGCCTTCGCGTAGGCCAGCCGGTCGGGAAACGCCGGCCGCTTCCGGTCCTGCTCAAGCATGAGGGAGCGGAACTTGAAGACATACTCCTCCACCCATTTCTCAAGCTTCAATCTGCCGATGATGAACCCGCCGAGGACCGCGATAGACAGCCCGGCGCCCACGTAGATCAGGGCGATCTTCCATCCAAAAAGCCCCCAGAGCAGCACCACGGCGATCTCGTTCACCATGGGCGAAGCAATGAGAAAGGAGAACGTTACGCCCAGCGGCACCCTGGCCTCGACAAAGCCGATGAAGAGCGGCACCGCCGAGCAGGAGCAGAAGGGGGTCACCACACCGAGCAGGGCGGCGAGGATATTTCCGAAAAATTCGCCTTTCTGGGACAGGATGCGCTTGGTCCGTTCAGGGGGGAAATAGCTGCGCACGAAGGAAATGACGAAAATGATGACGAAAAGCAGCAGAAAGATCTTGAGGGTATCGTAAATGAAGAAGTTGACGGCATCGGCCGGCCGGGCTCCCTGCTGCATACCGAAGATAGAATAGACAAGCCAGTCCGCGAAATCCTTGAGCATCGCCGCCTCCGATATATAAAAAATTGTTTATATATTACCTTTGCCGGAGAAGGATGTCAACACGCAGGTCCGCAGGGACAAAAAAAGCGCCCTCAGGCATGAGGGCGCTTTTGATGACATGATCGATGACTACTGCAGGCTACTGCGTGGCTTCCGTGGCGTAGTTGGCGCCATAGACGATCTGCGATACCTTGGAATTCCAGACTCTCGTGGTCGTCTGCTTGACCCAGCCCGTCATGCCGAACCGCAGCGACCAGGCATTGTAGCCCAGCAGGTTCAGGATCGCGTTGGACTGGCTTGCCGTATGGCCTGTATAGCAGATCGTCACGATGGGGGTGCCGTCCTTCGGGAGCAGCGCAAGATTTGCCGGTTTGGCAAGATCAGCAAAGGGGACGCTCACGGCACCGGGAACATGGGCCTTGTCATAGTCCACCTTCGCTCGCACGTCGACCAGGAAGAACCGCTCACCCGACACCATCCTCGTCAGGAGGTCAAGGGCGAATATGGTCCTGTTGCCGTTGCCATTCGCCAGGAACGCATCGGCCCGGGCCGCAATGTGGCCATAGAGGCCCGGCGCGATGTCGAGGCGCGGGCCATTGCCCGGCGACTTTGAAGCATGAACATATTCACTGATACCATCCACGCCGTCATCGTCAGCCATTGCCGGAACCGCCATGAACAGCATAGACACCGCCAACACCAGTACTCCTGCCAACCTTTTCATACTTCCTCCTTCTTTCCTGTGACACGGGTTAATAAGCAAAGACCCACCATTGGGTCCTCCGGTTTTAACTGATGCGCGGCCACAATGACTCGTGAGGCAGTGGCCGTGGCTCTGGTCGTCTTTATTGACTCACTCACGTTGCCTCAGATCAATTCACCATGACGCAAATAACATCATTTTGTAGTACAAAAGTAGCAATTTTATGATCCACTGTCAACTCCAATATATTTATTCTTGTAGCTTGAGTTGCCATTGAAATAGCTGAAAAATCCTGTTAAATATCATTAAGTTGCATAAAATTGATAAAGCACCGCTGATTCAATCCACGTTTTTGGTCAGAGCAATTTTTTGTATCACTGGTTGCTGGCGCTGAAAAGGCGAGTCGATAGAGCCAACTGATATAAAACAACGGTTTCAGGAGAAGACAGGTAAGAACAGCGGGTGGGGATGGACAGGAATAAGGAAAGCAGACGCTGGAAAGGTCGAAGGACCTGCTATGAGACGATCAGTCCTTCACCGGCAGGGCTTCCGTGCTCATGAGCCGGCCCTCTTCATCAACCACGATGGCGTCGTACCCGAGCTTTTTGACGAGGGCCATGCCTTTTTCCGGGCCGAGGATGAATACCGCCGTGGTGAGCGGGTCAACGACAACGCCGCGGTCGCCGATGATCGTGGCGGAGATGACGCCTTTGGACGGACGGCCCGTGCGGGGATCGATGATATGATGGTACCGCTTGTTGTTCACGATGGTGAAGCGCTCATAATCACCGGACGTGGAGATAAAGGTATCGGTCAATTCCAGCACGGTCAGGGTCTTCTCGGGCTCCCGGGGGTGCTGCACGGCAATGCGCCAGGGGCTTTTGTCAGGCCTCCGGCCCATGACCCGGATGTCGCCTGCCACGGCGACAATGCCGTTCTCGATTCCCCGGGAGCGCAGCACCGCCGCGGCCCTGTCAGCAGCGTATCCCTTGGCTATTCCGCCCAGGTCAACGATCATCCCTTTTTTCCGCAAAAAGACCGTTGACCGCTTTTTGTCGATCACCACATCCCGCCAGCCTGTAATGGCGCGGATGCGCTCGATCTCCCGCTCCG
>JBBIHD010000184.1:0-5134 GCA_037447195.1 Nitrospirota bacterium
TCGCTGAGTGCTCGATGATCGGCCGACCCCCCTGGTGGCGGGTCTGGGCATAGGCCCAGGCGGACTCGAACGCGGCCTGGGCCGAGCCGAGCGTCGTCGCGCCGGCCTCGATCGCGCTCTCCTTGCCGAGGCCGCGGATCGCCATGAACCGGATGTCGATATCCCGGTCGGCAAGGAACTGGACGAGGAGTTCCGCGGCCTTTCCCCCGCCGATGGTGATCAGCGCGCGGACCACTTCCTGCCGGATCTGGAAGTTCTTGTGCCGCGCCACGCCTGCGAGGTAGGCGACGGCGTCCTCGCGGCGGCTTTCGCCCAGAATGCTCACGATGTTGCGCACAAAATACCATCGTTCGTCGGAAAGTTTCTGGCCCAGGAATGCAAGCTGGTTCCTGCCCAGGTCCTTCAGTATCTGGACCAGCAGCTTGCGCATGGTCCGGTCCTCTTCTGCAGACAGCAGTTCCAGCAGCACGGGCGTGGCCTCCCGGTCGAGGAGGGACAGGTATGCAAGATACACACCGGCGTCTGCGGCCCCCGGGGCAAGCCCGCGCAGACGGGCGACAAGCGCGAGAATGCGCCGCTGTTCAGCGGCCCGTTTGATCGCCTCGCCAAGCCGCGCCCGATAGAGCGGCGCGGAAACGGACCGGAAGGCCCGGATGATCTGGGCTGCCGCCGCATAGTCATTGACCGCTACAAGCCGGTCATGGGCGTCCTCAAGCTGGCTGACCAGGTTCGCTATTGCGCTGAGGGAATCCTGCTGGGATTCTTTTCGTGTACCATCGGAGAGGGACTGGAGCAGGTGCGTCAGGACCCCTGTTGTTGCCAGGAGCGTGTCCCGCTCCCCGCCGGATTCACAGATCGTTCTGAGCGTTTCGAGCTCTCCGGGAGTGTACTCCGCCAGTTCCCTGACCGCTTCGGCCAGGCCGGAAGGAAGCGGGACGCCGGCAGGGCCAGCTGGTTTGCCGGCTCCCTCGGCAGAGCAGATCTTTTCGAGCAGCGATGAGACCTGCGGCGGCGTCCAGGACCGCGAAAACCGGGCGGAAACAAGTTCATGCAGGTCGCCGGGAAGCTGCCCCGAACTGCTCTGCGCCTCTTTGGTCAGCAGCAGGGCGTCCGCTTCAGGGTAGAGCTTTCCGGCCACAAGCCGGGCGCTCTGGTCCGCGTCCATGGAGAGGATCGCGCTGGCAAGGGAGGAAAAGACGGGGCCGCGCAGTTCGTAGGACTTCTTCAGGACCTGCTGTCCCACCTGCCGGTACACTTCAAGCAGCCTGTCATCCTGCTCCTGGGAGGACAGGCCTTGGCCGCTGGAGATCTGAAGGGCCTTCTTTCCGAAGGATGCAGGGTCTGCGGCGAGCTCAGCCAGAGCGATGGTCCAGCCGAATACGCTTACCGATCGGCCTTCCAGTGCAGCCACCCCTGCTGCCGTGCCTGCGGCCGGCCCATCAGCAGCCATTGGCCCGGCAGGGCCGTCAAGTGGAAGGGGTTCATCGAGCGCTGCCTCCCTGACACGGACATGGACGACCCCTTTTTCCCAGAGGATCGGCGCAAAGCCTCCCCGCTCCTTCAATTCATCGGGCTGCATGGCTGAGATGGCGAGGAAATCGCGAAGTTCCCGCTCTGCAAGGCCCCGTGAGAAGATGATGTCCCTGACCCCCTTGCCAAAGAGGTCCGCTGCCACGCCCTTGGTGAGATGGGGACCGAGCGTGATCCGGCCGGCCCGGGAATACAGCCCCGCCTTCTGCAGGCCGAGATGGTATTCAGGCTCCCGGTCCAGATGCTGATGCAGGACTTTGAAGGTCCTTGCAATGGTCTGGGAATGAACGGGATTGTTCTCCGGGTAGAGCTTCACCGCGCGCAGTGCTGCAAGAATATCCCTTGCAATTTCAATAAGTTCAGAGGGGGCAGCATCGGTGGGTTGTTTCTCTTCCGGCATGGTACTCTTAAGGTATCATAAGAGCTGAGGAGTGTCAAAGGACAGCGCAGATCCCCGCAGCCAGACCTAGTCGCTGCCGAGATATTGAAAGACCTGCACGCGCCCGTTCAACTGGTCGGCAACGTAGATGCGGTCCTGCTCGTCGATGGAAATGCCTGCAGGCAGGTGCATCTCACCGGGCCGGGGCCCCAGGGAGCCGACGAAGAGGAGGAGTTTTCCCGCCTCGTCGAAGATCTGAAAATTGCTGTAAGCAGCGTCGGTCACATAGATATGCCCTTTCGAGTCCAGGGCGATCCCTTTGGGGTTGGCGAAGGAACCGGGACCGTCGCCTGCCGAGCCAAAGGACCGGAGATAGCCGCCGTCCCCGTTCAGGACCTGCACCCGGAAGTTCCGGGCATCGAGGACGTACAGGCGGCCGGAGCGGTCTATGGCGATATCGATCGGAAAATTGAATTCGCCCGCCCCTCGACCCGCTTTGCCGATAACAGAGATCGGGCTGCCGTCGAGCCCGAATACGAGAATGCGGTGGCCGCCCCCGTCGATGACATAGAGCTTTCCGGCCTGCTCGTTCAGGGCCAGCGCTATGGGCCTGCTGTCCTTCATCAGGAACGCCGTGAGATAGCGCCCCGAAGGATCATACAACGCAACCTTGCCTCCTGGTCCATCGGCCACATAGATCCTGCCGCTGCTGTCGATGACCACGGCCGAAGGGGTCCTGAGCGTCCCGTCGTCACCGGCCACCGTCAGCCGCTTCGCAGCCAGGTCGAAGAGCAGCACCCGCTGGAGCGTCACATCGGCCACGGCGACTGTTCCCGCCCTGGCGAACACGCCGTAGGGCCGCACCATGCTGTCGTGGTAGTCCTTGCCGAAAAGCTGTTCCATGAAGGAATAGACTCGGCCGATATCGTCCTCCGAGTAGATGGACTGGAGATATTTGATCCTCGGAGGATCGGGCGGAAGGGGCCAGAACAGGTTGTCCGGCTCGGCAGGACGCTTTGGCGGACCGCAGGCGGACAGCAGGCACACGGCGAGAACGAGCATCAGCACATACGATGCCATGCCCCTATCGTCGTGCAGGCCGCTGCGGCTGTCAGGGGAATGAACGGAAGACCTGAACACGGCTGTTGGACTGATCAACGACATAGATGGTGTCATTCCTGTCAATAAATATCCCAAGGGGCGTCAGAAAGTCACCTGCGAGAGCGCCTGACCTGCCCCAGGTCGTGATCAGCCTGCCGTTCCCGTCAAAGATCATGATCACGTTCATGATGGAATCAGTTACATAGACGCGACCCGCCGAATCAACGGCAATGCTGCGCGGACGCAGGGGGGCGGCGGGCCTTTCCGCCGCGATGCTGAATCCTCTCAGATATGCGCCCTCACGGTCGTAGACCTGCACCTGCCTGGAACGGTCGTCGAGCACATAGACCTGTCCGGCGCCGTCAAGCGCTACGGCCGCAGCACCCGCCAAACGCTTGTCCGGCGACGCGCCGATCTCGACGACCGGCGTCCCCGCGGTCGTGAATACCTTGACCAGCCTGGCATGGGAGTCGGCAACGTACAGCAGGTTCCGGTCCCGGTCGATGGCGAGGCCCGTGGGCGAACCGAACTCGCCCCGCTTGCCGAACTCCATCAGCAGCGCGCCGTTCCGGTCATATCCGAATACCCTCCCCAGCTGGGCATCAGCCACGAACAGAACGCCTGCCGCATCCACGGCGATCCCAGAAGGCGCAAGCACTTTAACGGCATCGGCAGCCGGTGCGCCATCACCTAAGATGGTCAGCCTGCGCTCACCCCGGTCGAAAATGAAGACCCGTGCCGCCTGGGATGGAGAGCCCACATGTCCATCGGTCACATAGACGCGAAAAGCATCGGCGAAAACAGCAACGGGCCGCTGGAGCGACTCGGCGGGATTTACAGGACGAACGTTCTCCCGCAGACCCTGGCCCAGCAGGCTCTCGCTGCTCTTCAGGGTCTCTTCGAAGACCAGCCGCGGTCCTGCAGCATCGGGGGTAAGCGCTGCATCTCCTCCCGCGATCATTGCGCAGCCGCTGAACGGGACAGCCAGAAGCACTAATAAAGGAAGATGTCTCATGCGCATTAAGCTCCGATACTGAACAGTATATACCAGTGCTGCGTCCCTGGCAAGAACGAGATAACAGGCCTGCAGCAGGGCCTGGTGAACGAACCGGCATCCTGAACCAGCTGGTAATTACTCCGGTCAGCCGCTCGCTCTGTCGCTTAGCGTGCCATAAAACAACGTAACTTCAACAAAACAAGTGCTTATACCCTCAGCGCTTTCGGTCCGCGGGCGTTTACACTGCACGCTCACAGCGCCTATCGCTCATGGCTGACCTGAGTACCTGAGCAGTTACACCGGTTGAACGAAGACCACGGGCTCAATAATTCTTGTGGCAAAGGCCGCAGAGCTCGTACCGCTCCTTTACGCCGTACGCGAACAGGGAGCGGCTCGGGGCACTGTGGGCGCTGTGGCAGCTTGCGCAGGAAAGCTCCCTGCCTGGGCGGGCAGGATCGCGCCGTCCCTCAAGGGGATGGGTCTTTCCGGAAACGAACCCTGCCACCACATGCCTTCCTTCGGCCATCCCGGCATGGCAGGTTGTGCACAGCGCCTGCACCGGCGTCCGGAGCCAGGCCGGGTTCGGGCTGGCGTGAGGATCATGACAATAGGTGCAGTAGCCCGCTTCAGCAGGTCCGTGCATGAACGGTCCGTCGAGCAGTGCCGGATGACAGGCAAGGCAGGCCTCAGCCATGGTGCGCGCCTTCTTGCCCTTTTGCCGGGGAGCAAAGGTCATCACCGCACTGTCCCCCTTCTGTGTATAGGACACCGAGCTCTCAGGCGCTCCCGACTGTTCCTTTCGTCTGACCAGATAGACGATGGTATCTTCAAAATTACCCTGCCTGCTGCCGAGCTGCCAGACCAGCCTGTCTTTGTTCAGGCGCGGCTCCCGGATCCTGCCCTGCAGCGTTCCCGTGTCCTGCACATAGCTGACACCGGCCGGAAGCCTTTCCGTCAGCTCCAGCCCCGACAGGGCAGGACCGTTGGCATAGGCAATATGAACGACCTGCCGCTCCCAGCCTTTCAGCGACGGGAGCGAGGCGCTGTTCTTCACGTCAACACCCCGGGGATGGAGCACCACCATGATGCGTTCCCGGCTCTTCATATCCCCCTTCCCCGCCGGTGCC
>JBBIHD010000185.1:0-3762 GCA_037447195.1 Nitrospirota bacterium
GGCAATATTCCTTCGGTCGCTGAATGACAAGAAGCTTGTTCTGGCTGTTTCCGACGACAAGGAAGTCGGGTATCAGATTCCACAAGCAGACATCATCAATGTTGATCGGACCCCGAATTATTTCAAATACTACTTGTTTGACGATGTTGAAATCTCATCGATGAATAAGCTTGAATTGAGTGTGGGCGCCCTGCTTGATAAGCAAGAGCAGATCCTCTGGTGGTTCAGAAACAAGGCCAGCAAGGGTTGGTATGCGATCCAGGGCTGGCAGGAGTACAAGATTCGCCCGGATTTCGTCGCGGCAAAGAGAGCAGGCGACGGCAAACTTGAGCTTGTGTACATCATCGAAAGCAAGGGTGAGCACCTCGTCGGGAATGCGGACTCTGAGTACAAGAAAGCCGTCCTCGACTTCATGACGGATCAGCACAAGAAGAATAAGATAGAGCGCTATCAGACAAAACAGTTGGAGCTCTTCCAGATAAACGAGCATGTAGAGTGTTACTTCGTAGAAGAGAACAAGGAAGACGAGTTGCGGAAGCTGTTTAAGTGATACAGACGGGGCAGAAGGCCCGCTGCCGAATATGGCTGAACCCGACAGTGAACATAATCTCAATAAGAGAGGTCAGATATGAGTAAATTGCAGGATATCATAAAAGCCATTCAACCCGTCGACACGTCGCGGGCGCTTGCCATCCAGGAGCGGCTGGACACTCTTACGAAGCCCCAGGGCAGCCTGGGCAGGCTGGAAGAGCTGGCGAAGAAGTACTGCCTCATCACGGGCAAGGACCGGCCGCAGATCCAAAACAAGATCATCTTCACCTTCGCCGGCGACCACGGCGTGGCGGACGAGGGCGTGAGCGCCTTCCCGAAGGAAGTGACGCCCCAGATGGTCTATAACTTCCTGCGCGGCGGTGCCGGCGTGAACGTGCTCGCCAGGCACGCGGGCGCGAAGGTCATTGTCGTGGACGCGGGCGTTGACCATGAGTTCGAGCCTGCCGAGGGCCTCGAGATCCGCAAGGTCGGCCGGGGCACGCGGAACATGACAAAGGGGCCCGCCATGACGCGCGCCGAGGCGGAGCAGGCGGTGCTCGTCGGCATCGAGATGGTGGAGAAATACCGCGACGGGCTGGACCTGATCGGCACGGGCGATATGGGCATCGGCAACACGACGCCTTCGTCGGCCATCGTCTCGGTCATCACGGGCGCGGACCCGGAGCAGGTGACGGGCAGGGGCACGGGGATCGACGACAAGAGCCTCCGGAGCAAGGCCGAGATCATCCGGAAGGCCATCAGCGTGAACAAGCCGGACCGGTCCGACGCCCTGGATGTGCTGGCCAAGGTCGGCGGCTTTGAGATCGCGGGCATTGCCGGGCTGGTGCTCGGCGCGGCGCGCTACCGCATCCCCGTGGTGGTGGACGGATTCATCTCAACCGCGGGCGCCTTGATCGCCGCGGAGCTGAACCCGGCGGTGAAGGGCTATATCATTGCGGCACACCAGTCCGTGGAGATCGGCCACCGCAAGATGCTGGCCCATCTCGAGCAGGCGCCCCTGCTGGACCTGAACCTGCGGCTCGGGGAGGGCACGGGAGCGGCCCTGGGCATGTCGCTCGTCGAGGCGGGCGTGAAGATCCTGACGGAGATGGCCACCTTTGCCGATGCAGGGGTTTCGGAGCAGCAGGGGGAAGGCAGGAAGGTGGGAGCGTAGGAAGGGACCGGCGGCCGCTCATTTATGATACGGAATTTCGTCACTGCATTGCAGTTCCTTACCATCATTACCGTCAGCAGGAAGCAGCGGGCCGCCGGGGACGACCTTGCGGCGTCGCTTCCCTACTTTCCCCTTGTCGGGTTCCTGATCGGCCTGTGCCTGGTCTACGCGGACCTGGCGCTGGCCTGGGTGCTGCCGCACACCATCGGCAACGCGCTGCTGGTGCTGCTGGCTGTCGTGATCACCCGGGCGCTGCATGTGGACGGCCTCGCGGACACGCTCGACGGGTTCATGGGCGGAGCTGATCGGGAAGCCAGGCTGCGGATCATGAAGGACAGCAGCATCGGGACGGCCGGGGCCCTCGGCATCATCTTCCTTCTCTTTTTGAAATATCTCAGCCTCAATATCCTGTTCCATGACAACAAGACGGCGGCGCTGCTCATGGCCCCCCTGCTCGGCAGGTGGTCGCAGACGCTCATGGTCTTCCGGGCAGCCTATGCGCGGGAGAGCGGGACGGGCCGCGCCTTCGTGGGCCGCCTCGGGACCGGGGGGATGATCGCGGCGGCGCTCAGTACCGTTGTGCTGTCGGCCTTCGTCGCGGGGCTCTGGGCGCTGTTCTTCGTTCCGGCCCTGTTCGCCGTTACGCTGCTTGCGCGGTGGTATATCGTTCGTTCGCTCGGCGGCGTGACAGGCGATACCATCGGCGCCGTGAGCGAGGTGAACGAAGCGCTGGTCCTGCTCCTGTTCGTTGTGGTCTCGGGAGGAAGATAAGGACATGCCGACACGGGTATATCTCATGCGCCACGGCGAGGTGCAGAACGGCGGCGAGAAGCGGTACAACGGGCATATCGACGTTGACATCACGCTGAAAGGCGAGGAGCAGATGCGCCGCCTTGCCGGGCGGCTCGAAGGGAGCGCCGTAGCGGCCGTGTATTCCAGCGATCTTATCCGCTCCGTGAAGGGCGCGAGGATCATCGCCGAGCGGCTTGGAATGTCATTTACGCCCCTGCGCGAACTGCGCGAGCGCAGCGTGGGGAAATGGGAGGGGCTGACGGCCGAAGAGATCAAGGCGCGCTTTCCCGAAGAGTACGCGAACTGGCGGGCGGACCTGCTGAACTACCGGCCGCCAGACGGCGAATGCCTGCTGGATGTGCACGGCCGGATCCTGCCCGTGTACAGACGGCTGGTGGCGGGCCACCGGGACCGGGAGATCGCCCTGCTGCTGCATGGCGGCGTGAACCGCGTCATCCTGGCCGACGCCCTCGGCATCGAGCCCTTGAAACTGTTCCGGATCGACCAGTCCTTCGGCGCGCTGAACATCATCGATTACTACGATGACGGCATGCCGGTCGTGAAACTGCTGAACGGGTGACGGCGATAGTCCGTCAGACGCGGGAAGCGGCCGCCCTCTCGCTCAGGGGCTGCGGGCCATGCATTCATCACACTACGGTGAATGTCCGGGCCAGAAACCCGTTGACTTCACTTCGGTTGTACTGTATTTTACCCGTGGCAGCAGAGAAATAAGCCGGGGGAGCTCCGCAAGGTGGGGCTGAGAGTCTTCTGTCCGGGAGGACGACCCTTGGAACCTGATCCGGGTAGTTCCGGCGTAGGGAAGGCTGGCATGTATGCGGAATGAAGACCTTTCAGCCACGCCTCCGGCGTGGCGTTTGTGTTTTCCGGGCCTGCGGGCCTGTTCCGCAGCGCTTCGGCCTCCGGGGAAAGGGAAGGATGAATATCACGCTGAACGGTGAAAAGAAGGAAGTTCCCGACGGCGCAACGGTGCTCGGCCTGCTGCAGCATCTCAAGATCCAGCCTGAACGGGTGGCCGTTGAGCAGAACCAGAACGTGGTCAGGAAAAAGGACTATGCTACGGCGCAGGTGAAGGACGGGGACAGCGTCGAGATCGTGAGCTTCATGGGGGGCGGATCCGGAAATGCGGAATGCGGAATGCGGAGTGCGGAATCACATAGGGTGTGACGGCTTCTCCGGGTAAGCCGGCATAGTGATCTTTAGTTTATTTTGAGGTGAACATGACAGGCACGCAGAACGACAAGTTG
>JBBIHD010000185.1:3777-5130 GCA_037447195.1 Nitrospirota bacterium
TGCAGGGATCGAGTTCAGCTCCCGCCTCTGGGTCGGAACAGGCAAGTACAAGGATTTCGAGGAGACGCGGAAGGCCATCGAGGCCTCGGGCGCCGATGTGGTGACCGTGGCGGTGCGGCGCGTGAACATCATCGAGAAGGGCAAGGAGAACCTGCTTGACCACATCGATCCGAAGAAGTACAAGATCCTGCCGAACACGGCGGGCTGCTATACGGCAAAGGACGCCATTCGCACGGCCATGCTTGCGGCCGAGGCGGGCATCACGAACCTCGTGAAGCTCGAGGTGATCGGAGACGAGAAGACGCTCTTTCCCGACAACGAAGCGACCCTTGAGGCCGCGAAGGTGCTGGTGGGCGAGGGCCTGGTCGTGTTTCCCTACACCAGCGATGATCCCATCATGGCGAAGAAGCTTGTGGATGCCGGCTGTCCGGCGGTAATGCCCCTTGCGGCGCCTATCGGGTCCGGCCTGGGCATCAGGAATCCCTTCAACCTCCGGATCATTCTGGAGACCGTGAAGGTCCCGATCATCGTGGACGCCGGCGTGGGCACGGCCTCGGATGTGGCCGTTGCCATGGAGCTGGGGTGCGACGCGGTGCTGCTGAACACGGCCATTGCCGGTGCAAAGGACCCCATCGCCATGGCCGAAGCGATGAAATACGGCGTTCTTGCCGGCCGGCTTGCCTGGAAGGCGGGCCGCATGCCGAAGAAGCTCTATGCCACGGCCAGCAGTCCGCTGGACGGGATGATCGGAAGTTAGAGAATATCACCACGGAGACACGGAGGCACGGAGAAGAACACAGAGAACGACCATGAAGCCGGGAAAGCGTTATCTCATGGTGTTTATCCCTTCTTGGAGTCTGTTCCTCCGTGCCTCAGTGTCTCCGTGGTAGATTTTAATATGGCAATTGACTTCACGCTCTATCTCATCACGGACCGGAAAGCGGCAGGACGGCCGCTTCCCGATGCTGTGCGGCTGGCCCTGGAGGGCGGCGTGCGGGCGGTGCAGCTCCGGGAAAAGGACCTGCCGATCCGCGATCTGCTCACCCTGGCCCGGGAGCTTCGGCGCGTGACGAAGGAGCACAGCGCCAGGCTTTTTATCAACGACCGCGTCGACGTGGCTGTTGCCGTCGACGCCGACGGAGTGCACCTGGGCGGCGAGAGCATGCCCGTGGATGCGGTCCGCAGAATCGTGGGCGGCAGCATGCTCATCGGCGTTTCGACCCACAGCCTCGGCGAGGCTGTCGAAGCGGCACGGCAAGGCGCCGATCTCATTACCTTCGGACCGGTCTTTGCCACCCCATCGAAGGCGAAGTACGGCCCGCCCCTGGGGCCCGGGCCGCTGGCGGAAATAAA
>JBBIHD010000186.1:0-5118 GCA_037447195.1 Nitrospirota bacterium
GGTGTAGATGCCGCCGGCGATACGGGCAAAGACGCTCATGAGCGAGCAGCCGAAGCCCAGGCCGATAAGGGCATGGAACGCCTCTGCCGGCGCAGCCGTCTTAGCGATGAAATAGAAGCCGGCCAGGCCGATGATGCCGAGGCCCACGACCATGATGCCCGTGACCGAGCCGCCCTTGAAGGCCAGGCTGAGCGCGGCCTGCAGGCCCTTGCTCGCCGCCTGCGCGGTGCGCACGTTCGCGCGGACCGTCACCCACATGCCGATGAAGCCGGCCAGGGCCGAACCCACGGTGCCGATGATGAAGCCGATGGCCGACCACTTGCCGAGGCCGGGCACCAGCCAGAGAAGAACCACCAGAATGACCGCGACGATCGCGACCGTCTTGTACTCGCGCGCCAGGAACGCGTAGGCGCCTTCCTTCACTGCATCAGAGATCTCCTTCATCTTTGCATTGCCTGCATCCTGCTTGTTCACCCACAGCGCGGTCCAGATGCCGTAGGCAACGCCTGCAAGACCGCAGATGAGTGCAAACATAATGGTGTTGCTCATCTATGCTTCCTCCTTTTGCTATGCGAATTTATGCTCGAATCGAGCGATTATGCCACATCATGCCATGCATACAGCGGTCACACTATCCGGCGACCGCGGCCTCGTCGCTGCGGCGCCTCTTACCCGCCGATCTCGCCGAGCTTGCCGCCGATAAGGTCCTTGAGATACTGGTTCTCGGCCTTGAGGTTCTTGACCATCGTCTTGACCACGTCGCGCATGGACAGCATGCCCACGAGCCCCCGCTCGTCCACCACCGGCAGGTGGCGGATGTTGTTCTGGGTCATCACGGCCATCACGTATTCTAGGCTGTCCTCGGGCCGCGAGATGAGCAGGTTCGTGGTCATCGCCGCCTTGGCAGTCACTTCCTTGCAGGTCTTTGCGTCGGTCGCAGCGTTCTTGACGATATCACGCTCAGTGACGATGCCCAGGATCGCGCCCTTGTCCATGACGAGAAGGGCGCCGATCTTGCACTCCGTCATCTGTTTTGCCGCTTCGAGCAGCGTATTGTCGGGCGTGATGCTGAAGCACTCGACGCCCTTGATGCTCAACAACTCCTTGACTTTCATGGATCTCCCCTGTGTAGTGGACCGTTCGCGGCTTATTTCGCTTCCCGCCCCGTGTACCGGGCAAAGGCCATTGCCGTGGTCCGGTAGAAGAGGTGGGCGAACTTGGAGTAGGGCGCGTACATGAAAAGCGTCCAGACGAAGACCAGGTGGAAGTAGTATACCCAGTACCCGGTGGTGTTCTCGGCAAGCCGAAGCACCCAGGACAGGATGCCCGTGGCTCCCACGCCGCCCACGATGGCCAGGAATATCCAGTCGAAATAGCCGCCCAGGCCTGCTTTGCCGGCCTTCAGAAGGCGGTTGATCAGCAGGAGGATAAAGCCCGCGGCAAAGGCCACGGAGCTCACCAGGGCCAGGATCTTCATGGGGTCATTGTTCGGATAGGGCGACACGCCGAAGTTGAAGGACCCGAAGGGCTGTATGCCGAAGAACTTCCAGCCGTAGAGGTAAACAATGGCGATCGTCGTCACCACGGCCAGGCCGGCGAAGGCATAGAAAAGAAGCATATGGCCCCACTGGCGAAGCCTGTTCACGTTGCAGTCGGCGAACTTATTGTGGGCCAGGATCGTGGTGACCGCCGGGATGACATGGCCGAGGGGGCTGCCCGTTCCCTGTGCGCCTGACTTCGCCATGGTGCCCCAGAGCCGCTTGATGCCCACAAAGGCCGAGAGGGCCGCAAAGGCCGCGGTCAGCATGAAGGTCGCGTCAACCTGCGGCCAGACGGGCATGAAATTGCTGTAGGACATCTTTCCGTTCAGCAGGGGCACCATGCTGACATCCTTGTAGGGCATGATGAGATAGAACAGCGCCATGGGGATCGCGAAGAGCAGCCAGATGAACTTCAGGTCCGTGGCGATCTTCGACAGAAAGGGAACCAGGGCGACCTCTTTGATGCTCTGCTTGCGCACGGCGTTCAGCACCTCGCCCGGCTTCGCGCCCCGCGGGCAGTAGGCCGTGCAGTCGCTGCACTGGTGGCAGAGCCAGATGTCGGGGCTCGCGAGAAGCTCGTCCTTCTGTCCCCACTGGGCCAGCACCATTTCCTTGCGCGGAAAGGGATTGCCCTCGGGCGTCACGTTGCAGACCACCGAGCAGGTCGCGCACTGATAGCATTTTTTCAGGGACTCGCCGCCCCCTTTGATGATCTCTTTGACGAACTGCAGGTCAGGTTTGATTACCGTTGCGTCAGCCATGTATGCATCTCCTCCATACTTTTGGAGTCTTTAGGTTTTAACTCCGAACTCCGAACTCACAACTCCGCAATCGATCAAGCCCCTCACCTTGTATCCTCTCCCCTCAGGGGAGAGGGAGGGGAGAGGGGTGGTTACATGCTCTTGAAGGGGTTCGGTCCGAACTCCTTCACCTTCTCCACGAACTCCTCGATCATCTCGGGGATCTTGTCGTATTCGTTGATGGCGACCTGCATCAGCGTTACGCGCTCCGATTCGAGCTGGAGCCGGTTCAGCGTTTCGCTCACCTTGCTGAAGCGGGTGTTGGCCAGCTCGCTGCCCTTCACGAAATGGCACTGGTAATTCTCGCCGAACTTGCAGCCCAGCAGCAGCATGCCGTCGATGCCCTTGGACAGCGCGTCGGCCACCCAGACGAGGTTCATGCCGCCCAGGCAGCGCATCGAGACGAAGCGGACCGAGGGGTCGATCTTCCTGCGGTTCAGCGCCGCCGTGTCGATGGCCGGGTAGGCGTCGTTCTCGCACACCAGCACGATGATGCGGGTGATGTCCTCGTCGTCGGGGACGTCCACCTTCTTGATCATGGAGCCGATGATGTCCACGCTGTAGTCCTTGAAGGACACGATGCGCTCGGGGCAGGCGCCCATGCAGGTGCCGCAGCGGCGGCAGCGGTTGATCTTGTAGAAGGGAATGCCCTTCTCGTCCTCTTCGATGGCGCCGAAGGGGCACTCCTCGGTGCAGCGCTTGCAGGCCGTGCACTTGATCAGGAGCGGATCAGGGAACGTCGTGTCCCATGCCCGGGGATGGACCGCGACGCCCTTGGCCACGTGGTCCATGGCCTGGATCGCCTTGAAGGCGGCGCCAGCCCCGTCCTCCATGGCCTCGGCCATGTTCATGGGCTGGTGCACGCTTCCCGCGGCATAGACGCCGGTCCGGCGCGTCTCATACTGGAAGCAGATGAAGTTGGAATCGGCGAAGCCCACGGCCCCTTCGAGGGACGGGATCTCCGGCCCCTGGCGGTAGGCCAGGTTCAGGATCATCTCGGGCTTCGGCGTATTTTCGAGGTAGGCCTTCTTGGCATCGTCGCCCTTGCCCGCCGCGGCGGTCAGGCCGTCGAGATATTCCTGCGGAGCGCGCGATGTCGGGACCATGCCTGTTGCCAGGACCACGAGGTCCGCCTCGATCTTCACCTTCTCGCCCGTCTTGGCGCCGAAGAGCGTGTTCTCCATCTCCACGAAGAGGTTGCCGTTCCCCGCGTCGGACACGCTGGTCACGTCGGCCTTGGTCAGCATCACGCCCGGATCGTTCTGGGCCTCTTTATAGTAGAGCTCGGACCTGCCCGGTGTGCGGATGTCCTTGTAGAAGACCATGGCGAGGGCATCGGAATTCTGGCGCACGTATTTCGCCTGCTTCAGCGACGACGCGCAGCACATGCCCGAGCAGTAGGGAAGATGGTTCGGGTCCCGCTGGCCGGCGCACTGGATGAAGGCCACCTTCATGGCCTCTTTGCCGTCCGAGGGGCGGATGATCTTGCCGTTGTTCTTCTTCGCGATGTCCTCGAACTCCAGGTTCGTCACCACGTTCTTGCTCGCGCCGTAGCCCAGGTGTCCGAGCTTCGCCGCGTCGTAGGCCTTCCAGCCCGTGGCCATCACCACGGCGCCGATCTTGAGCTGCTCGCCGTTCGAGAGGGTCACGTCGTAGAGGCCCGGCTGGCCGTCGGTCTTGGCCACGGTCGTGGACTTGTAGACCTTGATGTTCTTGTTGCTTTCGACCTCGCTCACCGTCTTCGCGATGTCCGTATCGACGATCAGCGGCTCCTTGAACACGGCGGCCGAGGGGATCTTCTTATACAGTTTGTTCACGAAGCCGCCGAGCTGGGCGTCCTTCTCCACCAGGACCACCTGCTGGCCGGCGTTCGCGGCCGAGAGGGCAGCGGTCATGCCCGCGATGCCGCCCCCGACCACCAGGATGGTGCTGTTCAGGTTCTCGAGAATATTGGGCTGGGGAATGTCGGCCTTCTGGGCCTTCACGATGCCCATGGCGATATAGTCCTCGGCCGCGGCCTGGGTCTCCTCGGTCTTGGGGTCCATGACCCATGCCACGAACTCGCGGATGTTGGCGCGCTCCGTCAAAGCGCCGGGGAAGTCGAATTCTTCGAATTTTACGCGGGGCGAGCAAGCGGCGACGACAATGGTGTTCACGCCGTCGTTCGTCATATCGGTCTTGATGAGCTGCACGCCCTCGGGGCTGCACAGGGTGTCATGGGATTTGCATACCATGCTGCCGGGGACGGTCTTGGCGAGCTTTTCGACGTCCACCGCGTCCTTGATGCCGCATCCTTTGCAGATATATACGCCTAATTTCTTCTCCATCCCTTAGTTCCTCCTCAAGCTCTGGATGCTCTTCATCACGACGCCCGTGGCGTCCTGGGCGGACCGCGCCACGTCAACAGGGGTCTTGAGCGTTCCGGTCGCATACACGCCTTTCGGCAGCGCCGCCTGGTCCACAAATCCGTCCCAGGTCGTGGCTACGCCGGCCGGCGCCAGCGACTTTGCCGTCGGCTCCATGCCCGTGGCCAGCACCACCATGTCGAAGGTCTCGGTGACCTTTCCGCCGCCGTGGATGTCCTCGGCCGTCACGACCACGTCGCCGTTCTCGCCCTGCTCGATCCGGGCCACCTTGCCCTTCAGGAAGGACACGTTCCGGTCTTCCTTGATCTTGGCGTAGAACCGGTTCTCGTACAGGCCCGGAGTCCTGATGTCGATATAGAAGATCTTGACCTTGGAATCGGGATAGAGCTCCCGCACATAGCTCGCCTGCTT
>JBBIHD010000187.1:0-5101 GCA_037447195.1 Nitrospirota bacterium
GCCAACGCGCGTGAAGACCCGGTCTACGAGCCCCACCTCGGCCTGCCGCGCCGGCACGAAGCTACCCATCTGGGCCATGATCACCACAAGCGCCACCTGGCGCATATACGTTGATTTGCCGGCCATGTTCGGCCCCGTGATGATGGCGAGCTGGTTCTCCCTGCAGTCCAGCAGCGTATCGTTCGGAACGAAGCGCTCCTCGAAGGAAAGCCCCTCGATCACCGGGTGCCTGCCGTCGGAGATCCGGAGCAGATCGCTGCTGTTCACGACAGGACGGTTGTAGTTCTTTCGCGCCGCGGCCTCTGCCAGGGACGCCAGGCAGTCAAGGATTGCCAGCTTTGCCGCCATGTCCTGGATCCGAACCGTGCCGGCTGCGACCTGCTCCCGCACCTGCTGGAAAAGCCTATACTCAAGGTCCAGGATCTTCTCTTCGGCGCCGAGCACCTTCTCTTCGTATTCCTTCAGCTCCGGCGTGATGAAGCGCTCGGCATTCGCCAGGGTCTGCTTCCGGATAAAATCGGCGGGAACGTTCGCGAGGTTCGCCTTGGTCACTTCGATGTAATAGCCGAAGACCTTGTTGTAGCTCACCTTGAGGGAGGATATGCCCGTGCGTTCACGCTCCCGACGCTCGATGCCCGCGATAAAGCCCTTGCCTTCGGAGCTGATGGACCGGAGCTCATCAAGCTCGGCATTGAAGCCCTGCCTGATCAGCCTGCCTTCCCGCAGCGTATAGGGCGGGTCGTCGTGGATGGCCGCAGTGATCAGCGAAGCCATGTCGTCCAGTCCGTCCCAGCTATCGGCCATGGACCGTACCACGGCTGAGCCGCAGGGGCGGACCAATGCCAGGATATCCGGCAGGAGGCTGAAGGACTGGCCCAGGGCGAGCAGATCGCGCGCGTTGGCAACGCCGAGCGAGACGCGGCTGATCAGCCGTTCGAGATCATAGACCCTTTCGAGAGACGACGTCAGCCCTGCGCGGAGCTGATGATCATCCTTCAGCTCCGCCACTGCATCATGCCGTGCCGTGATAGCGGAGAGGTCCAGCAGGGGGTTCAGGAGCCATTCCCGCAGCTTCCTGCCGCCCATGGCCGTGGATGTGAAATCCAGCACCGACAGGAGCGTGCCCTTCGTGGAGCCGTCGTACAGGTTCCTGACCAGCTCCAGGTTCCGCTGGCAGACCGCGTCGAGCAGCAGGTGCTCCTTGGGCAGAAAGGCCCGGACCCTGCTGATGTTCGTGAGCGCTGTCTTCTGTGTCTCCTCGATATACCGCAATGCGGCGCCAGCCGCCGAGGCCCCCAGCGGCATGTCCGAGCATCCGAACCCCTCGAGGGAAGAGACCTTGAAGTGGTCGAGCAGTGTCCGCTTTGCCGTTTCGCTGTCAAAGGTCCAGTCCTCAAAGCGGTTCAGCACCTGCGTGTACTGGCGCAGCACCGCCATGAGCGGGCCGTCGGGCTCCTGCGCTTTGGGCAGAACGATCTCGCGGGGATTGAACCGCGACAGGACCGCGTCCAGTTCGGCCAGGCTGTCGCCGCCCGCCGCCTCGGCCATGAAGAACTCGCCCGTTGAGATGTCGAGGAAGGCCAGGCCGATTCCCGCCGGAGCGGGGGCAATGGAGGCAAGATAGTTGTTGTCCTTGGCGTCCAGGAGGTTCGCATCGAGCACCGTGCCGGGCGTCACGACCCTGATCACCTCGCGCTTCACGATGCCCTTGGCGAGCTTCGGGTCCTCCACCTGTTCGCACACAGCCACCTTGAAGCCGCGCCGGATGAGCTTGGCGATGTAGCCTTCCGCGGCATGGTAGGGAAACCCGCAGAGCGGCGTCTCGATGCCCTTGGACTTGTTCCGCGCCGTCAGCGTGATCTCAAGCACTTTCGAGGCCGTTACCGCGTCCTGGTCGAACATCTCGTAGAAATCGCCCATGCGGAACAGCAGGATCGCATCGAGATGCTGCCGCTTGATATCGCGGTACTGTTTCATGAGGGGGGTAAGATCGGACATAGGAAAATAATGACAGCAGATTCGTAAAAATCAACAAACGGCAACGGTCACGAGGCCCGTATCGGCGAACGTCGTGCGGTAACGTCATTAAGACGAATGACGGTGCCGAACAACGAAACGGGCATCGTCACCGATTCACGCCTCACGTGTGCCTGTTTTCTGAAGTTTCGCCATCACCTTTTGCACATCTTCCCATACCTGCTTCTTGGCCGAGGGAACGCGCAGCAGATAGGCGGGATGGAAGGTCGGCATGACCGGGATGGCTTCGTAAACCTGCCAGGCGCCGCGCAGCTTCGTGACGCCCTCTTTTGCGTTCAGCAGCGCCTGCGTCGCCGTATTGCCCAGCGTCACGATCACCCGGGGTTTGATCGCAGCGATCTGCTTTTTGAGATAGCCAATGCAGGCGCTGATCTCCTCGGGAGCAGGGTGCTGGTTCTCCGGCGGCCGGCACTTTACGATAGTGCAGATATAGACCTCGGAGCGCTTGATCTTCATGCCCTTCTCGATGATCTTCGTCAGCAGGTCGCCAGCTTCGCCCGCAAAGGGCCGCCCCTGGTCGTCCTCGTCAGCGCCCGGCCCCTCACCGATGAACAACAGCCGCGCATCAGCGGCACCTTCGCCGAAGACAATGTTCTTTCTGCCTGCATGGAGGCTGCAGCGCGTGCAGTCGCCCAGCTCTGCGCGGACCGCGTCCAGGGCGGAAGATCCGGACAGCGGCGCCGTCCCGCCGCGCTGCGAGACCTGCCCTGCCTGCCCGGCAGGACTCTCAGCCGGAACCACAGGCCGGTCATGCAGCGGGACCGCAGCCCCCGTCTCGACAACCCTGACGCCAAGGGCTTTCTGCAGCTCCAGGTGCGCCCGGAGGTCCGCAACGATCTGCGAAAATTCCTGCCGAATTTGACCGCTGTTTATTGCGCTTTGCTCCTGCATTCACCACTCCGAACGTCGAACTCTGAACTGCGAACTGTATCTTAGTTCCCCCACTTCAGCTTGGTCCGCAGGATCTCGTAGTAGTCCTTTGCGGGATGCTTGATCAGCTTGACGCGGTAGGGAGACTTCCTGATCTCAATGACGTCGTTCTGCTTCAGCGCGTATCCGATCTGGCCGTCAAGGGTCAAAGCCACGTCCTCGCTCTGGGTCACCAGCTTCACCGCCACGACCGAAGTGTCCGGCAGGGCGATGGGACGGTTCGAGAGCGTATGAGGGCAGATGGGCGTCAGCACGAAGCAGTGGATCATGGGATGGATGATCGGTCCGCCCGCGGACAGGGAGTAGGCTGTCGATCCCGTGGGCGTGGCAACGATAAGGCCGTCGGCGCGGATCGTGGTCAGGCGGCCGCCGTCCACCAGCACATCGAGCCCCACCATGCGGGCAAGGGCCCCCTTGTTGATCACGGCGTCGTTCAGCACCGTGTATTGGGCGATGCGCTTTCCTCCGCGCACCACGCTCACGGACAGCATCATCCGCTCCTCGGTGCCGAGCTTGCCTGCCATGGCCCGTTCCAGATGGTCATACAGCTCGTTCTGGGAAAGCTCGGCCAGAAAGCCGAGGCTTCCCAGGTTCACGCCCAGGATTTTGACATCCCGCTTCGCAGCGCAGACAAGCCGGGCCACGGACAGCAGCGTGCCGTCGCCGCCCAGCGCGATGATCATGTCGGCGCGAGACGCGATCGTTTCGCGGTCATGGCCCTGCGCCTTGATCGCCCGGGCAGTGACCTCGTCGACCAGGACGATGCGCCCCTTCTTCGACAGGCTCTCGCTCAGCTTCCGCGCCGCCTTCTGCGCAACAGGGATATTCTTGGCTATAATGCCGATCTTCTTCATCGGGAATGCGCTCTTATCGCAATGGATTCACTTCTAAAAAGTCAAAATCTACCGGGTCGGCACTGAGACAGGTCAAAAAATATTATAAGAGTGAACGAGTTTCTTCCGCGCCCGAACTGATACATGCGGTAAAACCTGTCTACTGCGAGTCCATCTTATTAAGCTCTTTCTTTAACTCACTCAGGATCAATTCGTACCGCGCTCCTTCGGCCAGAAATCCTATCTCACGGCTGTTCTCGGAGGCATAAGAAAGATAGACGCTCAGCCGCTGCGCAGGAAGCTCCTCATCGGCGCGCTCGGCCCATTCTATCACGGTCACGCCGTCGGAATCAACGTACTCCTCGAATCCGATGCCTTCCAGCTCCGAGGGTTCCTTCAGGCGGTAGAGGTCCATGTGGTAAAAAGGCACGCGGCCCTGGTACTCGTTCACAAAGGTGAAGGTGGGGCTGGTGATGTACTGCTCCTGCACTTCGAGGCCAAGGGCAATGCCGAAGGAAAGGGACGTCTTCCCGGCGCCGAGATCGCCGTAGAGGCAGACAAGGTCTCCGGGGCCGAGACTGCGGCCGAGCAGCTCCCCGATGGCTTCGGTCCGCTCCGGGGACGTCGAGACGACACTGAACATCAATCGGCCCGGCGCGCCGAGGCCTTCACCACGTCGCGTTTGCCAACGATGCCGATGACCTTGCCGCCCTTCACCACCGGAAGCAGGTGCTTCTTCTTTTCGGACATGAGCGTGGCGATGTCCGCAAGCGTGGCGTCCTCGGCGATCGTGATCACCTTGCGCGCGCAGATGTCGCCCACCTTTGTGGCCGCGATCTTTTTGACCTCATCCTCGAACTTCTTCGAGCTTTCCAGGTAGATGGCGGCGTCCAGAAAGCTCACTACCGTCGGAATATGGAGCCGCTTGTCCCGGCTGATGAGGTCGTTCTCCGTCACGATCCCGTAGAGGGCGCCGGAATCGTCCACCACCGGAACGCCGCTGATCCCGTGCTGCACCAGCAGCGATGCCAGGTCCTCCACCGATGTATCGGGCGTTACAGTGATAACGTCTTTTGTCATGATGTCTTTCGCGGTAAGCATAGTTTCACCTCAGGAAGAAGTCCGGGCCGCTGCTGTGCGCCGGGCCCAGCTGTTGCCGATCTCAATCAAAACAAGCTATGGGACGCCGATCAGATATGATTTCCTCTGACAAAAGAGCATTATCCTGAAAAGTAACTGCTCAGGCCTGTCTCACACAAAGCCACAAAGCTCACGAAGAAAGGCTTTAAATGCTGAGTTTA
>JBBIHD010000188.1:0-5086 GCA_037447195.1 Nitrospirota bacterium
AAAAGACCGACTGAATGAGTCCGAAGGCCATGGGTGAAGAGAGCAGATACCGTACACTATAGCAGAAAACCCGCTGTTATGCACGCTTCAAAAAGCGGGGTATCTGGGTGCGGGCGGTGGCAAGGCGTAGCAGGAAATCAGCTTCCGGACCTTGAGGAGAAAGGCCCTGGTCGGCTGCGGGAGGGGTGTCAGGACTGTAGACAAGCATGTGGATAGCAACAGAGGTGACCGGGGCGTCGGGCAGGTCCAGCCCCTCCATCTCGGACACAAAATCGATCCACTGGTCGGCCATGTCGATGAATCTTTCCGTCTCCTGGTCGGCGAGATACTCCTTCACGGTCCGGGACGGCGCGCGCACCAGGCCGGCGCACCGATTATGCTCGGGAAGGACGATATGGGAGCGCGACTGGTGATAGACCCTGCCAAGCGGGAAGAGCCTGCAGGCCAGCGGCCGGGCCCTATAGATGCGGCAGCCATGGGAGGTCAGGAAATAGCAGGCCGGCGTTCGCGGCAGCATGACGACGGGGAAGCCCTTTGCCCGGCCCGTCTCAAATACATCGAGCAGGTCCTCATAGGGCATGCCGCTTTCGGACCGGATCCGGGCGATCTCATAGGGGTTCAGCACGATGGGCGGGCCGGCAGCGCAGCAGTTCGCGCTGCAGCCCTCGGTCCCGCAGGCGAGCTCCACGGCATCGGAGGGAGCCAGCGGCTCCGTCAATGCGCCTGCAACCGCAAGAGTATTCATGATCGCGCTATCAGGCATCAGGAGCACTCCATCGCCTCGGTCCCGTACAACGGCCACGGCGACGTCAGCGTTTGCTGATCAGCTTCCCGCCCTTCCGCGCCTGCCAGACAACGAGAATGGGGCTGGCGACAAAGACCGACGAGTACGTTCCGATAATCACGCCGATCAGCAGGGCAAGCGCGAAATCATGCAGCACCTCGCCGCCTGCCAGCACAAGCGGCAGCAGCACGAGAATGACCGTGAGCGAGGTTATGACCGACCGCGAGAGCACCTCGTTCACGCTCGCATTCACGAGAGCGGCAAGGGGCTCGCGCCGGCGCTTCAGGTTCTCCCGGATGCGGTCGAATATCACGACGGTATCGGTGAGGGAATACCCTGCCAGCGTCAGCACCGCCGTGACGATGAGCAGGTTGAATTCCCGGTTCAGGAGATAGAATATCCCCAGCACGGCGAGCACATCATGCATCGTGGCAATGGCGGCGGACACGCCGAACTTGAATTCGAACCGAAGGGCGATATAAATGATGATCGCGATGACCGACAGCGTGATCGCCACCAGTGCGTCGCGCTGCAGGGCCTTTCCGATCACCGGCCCGATCTCCATGGTGCTGTCCACCTCGAAGGGATTCGCGGCGAACTCTTTTTTGAACAGATCCACGACGCGCTCCGCAACTCCCTCGGACTCGCGGAACTTCATGATGATTTTGTTTCCCTCGGTGAACTCCTGGATGGAGCTTCCCAGGAACCCGTTCTTCTCAAGGGTTGCGCGGGCAGCCTCGATAGACACCGGGTTCGTGAAGCTGAGCTGGACCGTCGTGCCGCCGGCAAAATCGATGCCCATGTTCGCCTTTCCCCGTCCGATCTGGACCAGTGCGACAAGGCCAAGGATGATCAGCACCGCCGAGACGGCGAAGGAAATATTCTTTTTCCCCATGAAATCGATATTGGTTTTAGGCAGTATCTGGAACATTAGCACCTCCGGACGGGTTTGGCGAAGGCATAACCCGACTGAAAATATTCAACTCTGCTCGGCTTGCTGAGCAGTTATATGCTCAGCTTCTCCAGCTTCCACCGCGTGTTGATGATGTCGAAGATCACCTTGGTCCCCACAAGCGCGGAATAGAGGTTGATGATGATGCCCAGGCTGAGCGTCACGGCAAAGCCCCGTATGGGGCCCGTGCCGAACATGAACAGCATGCCCGCCGTGATCAGGATCGTCACATGCGAGTCCAGGATCGTCAGGAACGCCTTGTCGTACCCTGCGTCCACGGCCGCGCGCGGCGCCTTGCCGGCCCGGATCTCCTCGCGGATGCGCTCGAACATCAGCACGTTCGAGTCGACGCCCATGCCGATCGTCAGGATGATGCCCGCGATGCCCGGCAGGGTCAGTGTCGCGTTCAGCAGCGCCATGGCGCCCAGAAGCAGCACCAGGTTCAATAGGATGGCATAGTCGGCGATCAGGCCGGAGAACCGGTAGTAGAAGGCCATGAAAATGACCACGAAGATGCCGCCGATCAGCGTTGCCCGCAGCCCCATAGTGATTGAATCCTGGCCGAGCGACGGCCCGACCGTCAGGTTCTGCACGATCTTGATCGGCGCGGGGAGGGACTCGCGCAGCACGATGGCGAGCTTGCCTGCCTCGTCATGCGTGAAGTTGCCGCTGATCTGGGCGCTGCCGCCGCCGATCCGCTCCTTGATGTTCGGGGCCGAATGCACCACGCCGTCCAGGATGATGGCAAGCTGCTTTCCCACGCTCTCCGACGTGATGCGCTCGAAGATCCGCGCGCCCTCGCTGTCAAAAGTGATGGAGACCGCCGGCTTGCCGTACTCGTCGAGGGTCACCTTGGCTTCCTTCAGGCGGTCGCCCGTCAGGAGCGTCTGTTTGAAGACCAGGTAGGGCCGGTTCACGATCTTGCCGGTCTCGTCCACGTCCTCGCCGTACAGTATCTCGCCGCCCGCAGGGACCTTTCCCTCAAGCGCCTTGAGCATCACTTCCGAGCGGCTGTCGACGAGCTTGAACTCGAGCCGTCCCGTGGTCTTGACGAAGGCTATTGCCTCCTGGGGGTTCTTTACGCCGGGAAGCTGCAGCGCGATCTGGTCCCGCTCCTGGCGGTAGATGGTTGGCTCGGCAACGCCGTACTTGTCCACCCTGCGCCGGATGCGCTCAAGGGCCTGCGTCACGGCCCATTCCTTCAGCCGGACGACTTCGGCGTCGAGCAGGGCGTAGCGCATCTCGCCTTTTTCCGAAGAGACATGCTGCAGAATGGCGTACCGCTTCTTGACGAACTCCAGGACCTTCTGGGCGTCGCCTGACTGGGCGACGATCTGCTGGTCGTCCCGGAGGAAGGTCACACCGAGATTTGCCGATTTGGCCTGGGTCTGCAGGTCGGCGATGATGTTGTCAACCGATGATTCCACGGCCTTGTCTGCCTGCACTTCCATCACCACGTGGCTGCCGCCGCGCAGGTCGAGGCCCAGGGATATCTTCGGCACGCTCCGCGACCACCACTCGGGAAGCTTCTTCGCGAGGGGCGTGGACGGAAGAAAGAGAAAGAGGGCCATAACCACCGAGGTGAATATGAGCGCCACCCTCCAGCGGATGTTCTTTTTCATTGCACCGCCTCCTGATCGTTCTGAAAATAGAATGTACCTTGGGGATGAAGCAAGCTACTCCTTCTCTTCCCCTTCTTTCACTACGGCGCCGACGGAGCTCCGGGTGATCTTCACCTTCGTTCCCTCGGCGATCTTGACGGTCAGCGTGTTGGGCGAGACGTTCTCAATGGTCCCGTAGATGCCGCCGGCCGTGACGATGCGGTCGCCCTTCTTGATCTCATCCACCATCTTTTTATGCTCTTTCATGCGCTTTTGCTGCGGCCTGATGAGCAGAAAGTAGAAAATGGCGAAGATGGCCAGCATCATGATGAGGCCGGCGCCGCCTCCCGCGCCCTGGGCGCCGGCGTCTCCGGGCGCCCCCATTGCGTATGCTGTTTCGATGAACATGATTTGCTCCTCCTTGGATTATTATTCAAACCAGAGATCTACCACTGAGACACTGAGGCACGGAGGAAATGCACGAGGGGCTCCTCTGGCTAAGCCAAAGACTTTCTCCGTGTCTCCGCGACTCCGTGGTTAACTGTCCGCTGCTTCTCTTTTCGCCAGGAACTGATTTTTAAACTGCTGGAACGTGCCTTCATCGATGCTTTTCCTGACCTCCCCCATGAGGTTCAGGTAAAAATGCAGGTTGTGGACCGTGCCGAGCCGCAGCGCAAGCACCTCGCCGGCATTGAACAGGTGGCGCAGATAGGCCCGGGAAAAGTTCCTGCAGGTGGAACAGCCGCATTCCGGATCGATGGGGCCGGGGTCCCGCTCGTAACGGGCGTTCCTGATCACGACCTTGCCGAAGGAGGTGAAGAACGTACCGTTCCGGGCATTCCGCGTGGGCATGACGCAGTCGAACATATCGATGCCGCGGTCGACGCACTCCACCAGGTCCTCGGGCGTTCCGACTCCCATCAGGTAGCGGGGCTGGTCCTCAGGCAGCGAAGGCGTCGTCGCATCCACCATCTCGTACATCAAGGGCTTGGTCTCGCCCACGGACAGGCCGCCGATGGCGTAGCCCTCGAAGCCGATCCCGACGAGCGACTCGGCGGACCGCTTCCGCAGCTCCGGATACATGCCGCCCTGCACGATGCCGAAGAGCGCCTGCCCGGTGTCCCTTTTTGCCGCCCGGCAGCGCTCAGCCCAGGCCAGCGTACGGTCGAGCGATTCCTGCGCGTAGTCGCGCGTCGCCGGATAGGGGATGCACTCGTCAAAGGCCATGATGATGTCGGCGCCCAGGGCCTCCTGGATGGCGACAGCCCCCTCGGGCGTGATAACGTGCTTTATGCCCCCGTCGAGGTGCGACTGAAAGGTCACGCCTTCGTCCGTGATCTTCCTGAGATCAGCAAGGCTGAACACCTGGAACCCGCCGCTGTCCGTCAGGATCGGCCGCTGCCAGTTCATGAACCCGTGCAGCCCGCCGAATTCCCGTATCAGCTCGTGGCCCGGCCTGAGGAACAGGTGGTACGTGTTCGACAGGATGATCTCGGCGCCGAGCTCCGTCAGGTCCTGAGGCGCCAGGGTCTTGACCGTGGCCTGGGTGCCCACAGGCATGAAGACCGGCGTGCTGATCTCGCCGTGCGACGTCGTTATCTTCCCCAGCCTGCCGGCTGTCGATGGACCTTTTTTTATCAGCGAAAAACTAAATGACATTTTTGCCGCGAATGAACGCGAACGAACACGAACGATAATTCCAACGTGCCGCTGCGATCGTGGTTAAACCGTTTATGAAAATTGCTACCT
>JBBIHD010000189.1:0-5067 GCA_037447195.1 Nitrospirota bacterium
TCCCGAAAGACAAGAAGATCGTTACCCACTGCTCCACGGGCGTGCGGGCCGAGATGGCCTACCACAAGCTGAAAGACAAGGGCTACAAGGTCAACTTCCTGAACGCCAGGATCGAGATCGACAAGCAGGGGAGCGCGACGATTACGAAGGAGTAGGTTGCTATAGTCCGGTGCGTCACGGTTTTGGGGGGATAGGGACCGTCCCCTTCTTACAGGGGGACGGTCCCTATATTTTTTGCGATTGACTCCCTTTGCGTTCCCGGTATAATAGCCGAATGCGCGAACTGAACCGGGGAGAGGAGTTTTATGACGGCACGGCGCTGCTGGGCGATCCGGTGCACGGCTACATCTCCTTCACCACACCCCGCACGCCCGGCGAGAAGACCGAGAAGGACCTTATCGATACGCCCTGGATGCAGCGGCTGCGCCAGATCTACCAGCTCCAGAGCGCCCGGTGGGTCTATCCTTCGGCGGAGCACAGCAGGTTCCAGCATTCGCTCGGCGCCATGCATATCGCCGGGCGCTTTGCCCAGCATCTCTATCCTTCCTTGAAGGCCGCTGTTCCGGACTGTCCCTCGCAGCCTTTCATCGAGGAACTGCTTCGCGTCACCGCCCTGGTCCATGATGTGGGCCACGGCCCTTTCGGCCATTTCTTCGACGACAATTATCTCGAACACTACGGCCTGACCCATGAAAAGGTGGGTCAGCATATCATCCGGACGCAGCTCGCCGAGGTCATCGGGCAGATCCGGCGAAGCCCCTGGGGCGAATTTGGCAGGAAGGAACAGCTCGATCCTGACCAGATCGCCTTCCTGATCGGCAAAGGGCCGTCACAGGCCTCCCGGCAGCCGAAATGGCTGCTCTTCCTCCAGCCGCTCCTCTCGGGCATTTATACGGTAGACAACCTCGACTATGTGCTGCGCGACGCCTACATGTGCGGCGTGTCCGTGGGTCCCGTGGACATGGACCGGCTGATGTACTACACTTTTTTTAGCGAGAAGGGGCTGACGCTGCACAAATACGGCCTGAGCGCGCTGAACATGTTCCTGAACGCCCGCCTGTACATGTACACGAACGTCTACTACCACCGCACCACGCGGGCCATTGACCAGCACCTCAAGGAGCTGTTCAAGGAAACCATGGCGGCCCTGTTCCCTTTCAATCCCGTCGAAGATATTTCCCGGTATCTTGGTCTGACGGACTGGTCGCTGCTCGAAGGCGTCCGGAAATGGCCGGCCGGCGGCGACGGACCGCTCGCCGCGCTGGGCCGCGAGTGGGCGCTCATCCTGTCCCGGGACGTGAAATGGAAGATGGCCTATGACGTGACGCTTTCGATGCGCCATTTCGAGAAGGGCAAGACGCTGATCGAGGAGAGGGAACTGGTCAAGCGCATCCGGAAGGCGCTGCCGCAGAAGCTGAAGGACCTCGCTTTCTGCGTGGACATGGCAAGCCAGGACCCGCGGCCCATCAACCCGCTGATGATGGGCGAGCGCCAGATCTACGTTTTCAATCCCTCGACGCGCAAGGTGGACAAGGAGCCGCTGAAGGACTTCTTCGACTATATCCCCGCCCGGGTCGTGCAGTGCCGGGTATTCACGCTGAACCATGACCACGACCACCTGATCGCCGACATCGTGGAGAGCGTCCTGGGCATTCAGGAAGACAGCATCAAGACGAATGTGTAACTACGTAAAAAAGCAGAGGGCATAGCGCATAGAGCATAGGGCAGAGACAGAAGAGCATAGAACTGGTCCTCACGGGACCTATGGTTGGCAATCATAATCTGGAAAGGAGAAAAGAATGAAGATGCGTTTCGTACCGGCTTTATGCATGGTCATGATCGCAGCGCAGGCAGGCGCGGCGGACAAGGCGCAGCTCAAAACGGACAAGGACAGGAACAGCTATGTCATCGGCATTGACATCGGCAACAGCCTCAAGCAGCAGCCGCTGGAGCTCGATGCGGAGCTGATCGGACGGGGCATCAAGGACGCGCTCGCAGGGGCGCAGCTGTTGTTGTCGGAGCAGGAGCTGAAGGACGCCCTGACGGCTCTCCAGAAGGAGCTTATGGCAAAACAGCAGGCCATGGCAAAGGAAAAGGGCGAGAAGAACAAGAAGGAAGGCGAGGCGTTCCTTGCCAAGAACAAGAAGGCCAAAGGCGTGAAGACCACCAAGAGCGGCCTGCAGTACAAGGTGCTTTCGGAAGGCACGGGCGCGAAGCCGGCGGCCGACAGCACGGTCACGGTGCATTATAAGGGCACCCTGATCGACGGGAGCGAGTTCGACAGCTCACACAAGCGCGGCCAGCCGGCAACCTTTGCCGTGAACGGCGTGATCCCCGGGTGGACCGAGGCGCTCCAGCTGATGAAGGAAGGATCAAAGTACCAGATCTTCATTCCCGCCGAGCTTGCCTACGGCGAGCGGGGCGCAGGCGCCGTGATCGGGCCGAATGCGGTGCTGATCTTCGAGGTCGAACTGCTCTCGATCGGAGCGCCGGGCAGCATGGGCGCCGGACATCCCTAGTGATGCCTTTGGCCTCAGCCAGTGCAAATTGTAAGTTGTAAATCGGAAATTTTTCGATGCAGCCGGGCGGAAGCCGTCTTTCAGGACGTCTGCCGCCCGGTCTTTTCATCAAATGATTTCATCAGGGAAAAAGCACTTTGCCGCGAATGGACGCGAATTTTCAAGAACGTGAACTATATGCACAAGTCACAGAGCCGGGGCATCATCAGAAAGATAAGATGCCTTTGTTTTAGCAGTCGTTAACCGTGTTCATCCGTGGTTCAACGGCCGTTTTTATATCCATATGTTATTATTCGCGTCCAAATGCTTTTGCAGGGATCACAGGGTCAGTTTGGGCGCAGGCTTCTGGATGAAGTAGCCCTGGGCATAGTCAATATCCATTGCCGTCACTTCGTCCAGTATCTCGGGGGATTCCACGTATTCGGCGACGGTCTTGATGCCCAGCGTGGCTGCCAGCGCCGAGATGCTCGAAACGATCGCTTTTTCCATCTTTCCCTTCTGATGCATGTTCCGGATGAATTCTCCGTCCACCTTCAGGTAGTCGATGCTGAAGGTCTTGATGTACTGGAAGGAGGAATATCCCGCCCCGAAGTCGTCAATGGCGAACCGGAAGCCGTCCTGCTTGAGGTCCACGATGAACCGCTCCACGATGCCCATGTTCTTCACCGTGTCCCGCTCCGTTATCTCGAAGACGATCTGGGCAGGTTCGATCGAGTAATCCCGCATGAGCTTGCGCATGGTGGGCATGAAGTCGCTCACAATGAGCGCCTTGGGCGAGAGGTTCAGGAAGAGCATGCCCTGGTACCGCTGGTCCCGGGCCATGGCGAAGGCCCGGTCGTAGAGCTGGTAGTCGATCCTGCCGATCATCCCCATGCCTTCGGCCGTCTCGATGAACTCCGCTGCGGGGATCACGCGGTCGTTGGTGATGATCCGCGTGAGCACTTCGTGTGCCTCGTAGCGCATGTCCCTGACGTTCGCGATCGGTTGAAAATAGGGATGGATCCTTTTCTGCGAAACGGCTTCCATGATCATGATGTTCTTCTCGCCCATGCTGCGCAGCACTTCCACGTTGTCCGAATCGCTCGGGAAGCTCATGCGGTCCTTGCCCGTGGTTTTTGCCTCGTGCACCATGCTGTCGGCGACCAGGAAGAGGTCCCGGGCCTCCTTCGCGTGGGAAGGGAAGACCGCCAGGCCGATGGAGACGGTTTCCTGGACCTCCGTGCCGTCGGGGAGAGTCACAACGATCTCCCGGGCGCTCTCCATGACGCGTTTTGAGACGGCATAGGCCTGTTCCTCGTCGCATACGGGCAGGATGGCCGTGAAATTATCGCCTCCGTACCGGGCAGGGATGTCTCCCTTTCTGACCGAGGCCTTCAGGATCTTCGCGAATTCCCGGAGGAAGGTGTCTCCCACGTCATGGCCGAAGGTGTCGTTCAGCGTCTTGAAGTTGTCTATATCGATCAGCAGGAGCGAGAAGGTGTAGTTCTGCCGCTTTGACCGCTGCGTCTCATATTCGAGCAGGTCCCAGAACGCCACCTGGTTATAGAGGCCCGTCAGCGGGTCCCGGGTGGCGAACCGCTCGATCTCCCGCGTATAGGCGGTGATGGCCGATACCGATTTGACGACATTGATCACCGTGGTGAGGATGCTGTTCAGAATGAGATCGTTGACCGAGTCCTGTGCTTTCGCAGCTCCATGCCCCGCGCCTGCCATGCCGGTGAGCGGCGGCGTCTCGAGAAGGAAGCTCCTGGTGAGCACGATGTCCAGGCTGCCGGCATTGCCCACGAACGGAGCGGAATATGCCGACGTATGGACTGCCGGCACTTTCGCGGCCTTGTCCTGCGGCAGCACCTGCGGATCGCGGACCAGCGCCTGCCGGATGACAGCGTCCGCTTTTTCCCTGAGCTGTGCATCAGGGGCGTGGAGCCAGAATATTTCAAGAGAGTACCGGTCCTTATCAAGGGGAAAGAGAACGAAAATGAAGGGGATGTCGCAGAGCTCCGAAGCCTCCCTGACGATCCCTTTGACCTGGTCGGTCCAGTTGCGTGTCAGGTCCGAGGTCAGCTCCAGTCCCTTCAGCAGCCGGGCCTGGAACTCCATGGCCCTGCCCATGCGGCGATGCTTCGTGAAGATGTTCAGGAACTTCAGCATGGAATGAGAACGCCTTTCCCCGGTCATCGGGACAGGACCGAAACGGCATGGGCAACCAAGAAAAGTATATCCTACCAGTCTTTCCCGGTCAACGTCTATTCGCGGCAAGACAAAACAAAAAAGACTTGAAATAGATCGAATAAACAGGGAGAATGGCGCCATGCAAAACGCAAGTGTCAGAGGTGATGCGGCTCAGATCGTCATGCCGAGGATCAACGGCGCAGACCTGGAGGATCCCGCGTACCGCGCCGAGATGGAATCGCTCGTGCGCGAAGGGATCGGCGAGATGACGACGCGCGTCTTCGAGAAGGTCAGCGGCGCGGCGATGCCCGAAGTGCTGACCGACGACCAGTGCGCGGAGATGAACCGTGTCGTGCTCGAGCTGGCGGTCGAGCGT
>JBBIHD010000190.1:0-5061 GCA_037447195.1 Nitrospirota bacterium
ACCTGGTCGACTGCGGCACCACCGACGGCATACCGGTCGCGTCCCTTGTCGAGGGCGGCGAGATCATCGAGCCGCTGGCAGAGCGCATCCTCGGCAGGGTGTCGGCCGAGGAGGTCAAGGACCCCCTCACCAATGATGTCGTTGTGGCGGCGAACCAGGAAGTGACCGAGGATGTGGTCCGGCGGATCGAGGAGTCAGGCATCGACCGGATCAAGATGCGCTCGGTGCTCACCTGCCAGGCCACGCGCGGCGTCTGCCGCATGTGCTATGGCCGCGACCTGGCGCGGGGCAAGCTCGTGGACATCGGCGAGGCGATCGGCATCATCGCCGCCCAGTCCATCGGCGAGCCGGGCACGCAGCTCACGATGCGGACCTTCCATATCGGCGGCACGGCGAGCAAAGTGGCCGAGCAGACGGTGCTCGAGGCCCGCAACGTCGGTGTGCTCAAATATGTGAACCTCAATACGGTCAGGAACAAGGAAGGCGACTACGTCGCCATGTCCCGCAACGGCGGCATTGCCATCTACGACGAGAACGGCCGTGAAAAAGAGAAGTACGCCATCATCTACGGGGCCCGGCTCAAGGTAAAGGACGGCGAGAAGGTCGAAGTGGGGCAGCGGCTTGTGGAGTGGGACCCCTACTCCATCCCGATCCTGACCGAGATCGGCGGCAAGATCGCCTTCGGCGATATCATTGAAGGCGTCACCATGCGGGAAGAAGTGGACGAGGTCACGGGCCTGTCGCGCAAGGTCGTCATTGACTCGCCCGATGCCAATCTCCGGCCGCGCATCTCGATCAAGGACGCCCAGAACAAGACCGCCCGGCTGCCGGAATCGAACGCCGTGGCGCGGTACCTGCTTCCTGCAGGGGCCCATATTCTCGTCGACAAGAACGAGGAGATATTCCACGGAGACATTCTGGTCAAGATCCCGCGCGAGACCACCAAGACCAAGGACATCACGGGCGGTCTGCCGCGAGTGGCCGAGCTCTTCGAGGCGCGGAAGCCGAAAGAACAGGCCATCATCAGCGAGATCGACGGTTCCGTGGAGTTCGGCGGATTCGTGAAAGGCATGCGCCGCATCCTCGTCAAGGACGGCATGGGGAACGAGAAGGAGTATCTCATTCCCAAGGGCAAGCATGTGAACGTGCACGAGGGGGACTGGGTCACGGCGGGCGAGCCGCTCATGGACGGGCCGGTGGACCCCCATGACATCCTGAACGTCCTCGGTCCCAAGGAGCTCCAGAAATACCTCGTCGACGAGGTGCAGCAGGTCTACCGGCTGCAGGGCGTGAGCATCAACGACAAGCATATCGAGGTCATCGTCCGGCAGATGCTGCGCAAGGTCAGGATCGAGGACGCAGGAGACACGCCGTTCCTGATCGGCGAGCAGGTAGACCGGTTCGCCTTTGCCCGCGAGAACGAAGCGGTCATGAGCAAGGGCGGCCAGCCGGCCATGGCAAAACCGATCCTCCTGGGCATCACCAAGGCGTCGCTCACGACAGACAGCTTCATTTCCGCGGCATCCTTCCAGGAGACCACGCGGGTGCTGACCGAGGCGGCGATCACCGGATCTGTTGACGATCTCGTGGGATTAAAGGAGAACGTCATCATGGGAAGGTTGATCCCGGCGGGAACAGGCATCCCCGAATATCGCAATACCTTCGTCGTCCCGAAGTCGGATTCGGACGACGACGCGGCCTAGGCGGGCAGCAGCAGAAAGCACCCCTGCTGCTGCGGGGCCATAGGAATACGAAGTTGCTGATTTTGAATAAATAAGTCTTGACATGAGGGGGGTCTGCTGATATAATCCGCAGTCTTGACCCAGATGTAGTCAGAAAATATCAATAGTTACAATCCGTTCGGCATCAACAATGCCGGAGCAAGGAGCAGTCTGTGCCGACAATCAGTCAGCTCGTAAGAAAAGGAAGAACGCAGGCGGAAAGAAAGACGAAGAGCCCGGCGCTCAAGAGCTGTCCCCAGAAGCGGGGCGTCTGTGTAAGGGTATATACGACCACGCCGAAGAAGCCGAACTCGGCTCTCCGGAAGGTGGCCAGGGTGCGCTTGACGAACGGTCTCGAAGTGACCACCTATATCCCCGGCGTCGGCCACAATCTTCAGGAGCACTCCATTGTGCTGATCCGCGGCGGCAGGGTAAAGGACCTGCCGGGCGTGCGCTATCACATCGTGCGCGGCACCCTCGATACGGTGGGGGTCGCGAATCGCAAGCAGGGCAGGTCGAAGTACGGAGCAAAGCGGCCCAAGTAGCAGGATCATCCCCCGCCGGTTCGCCAGTCGGGAATGCCAATCCTCATAATATACTGTAAGGGAACAATATGCCGAGAAAACAGGTTGTAGTTAAGCGAGAGACGCTGTCCGATCCCAAGTACAACAGCAAGATGGTGGCCAAGTTCATCAATATGCTGATGCGGAAGGGGAAGAAGAGCGTTGCCGAGGCGATCTGCTATCAGGCCTTTGACCGCATCCAGCAGAAGACGTCGAACGATCCGCTGGTGGTGTTCAAGAAGGCCATCGACAATCTCAAGCCGTCGCTGGAGGTCAAGTCCCGCAGGGTCGGCGGTGCCTCCTATCAGGTGCCGATCGAGGTGCGCCAGAACCGGAAGCTTTCGTTCGCCTACCGCTGGCTCAGCTTCTACGCGCTGCAGCGGCCGGAAAAATCCATGGTGGACAAGCTCGCCGCCGAGATACTTGACGCTTCGAACAATACGGGTTCGGCGGTAAAGAAGCGGGAAGACGTTCATCGCATGGCAGAGGCCAACAAAGCCTTCGCCCACTATCGTTGGTAAGGCTATTATAATAATCTCCCCTCACCCCTGCCCCTCTCCCCTTGCGGGAGAGGGAAGAGGGAGAGGGGGCTTCATCGAAGGCGGAGGAAGAGTTGGCTAGGCAGTATTCACTCGAAAATACCCGGAACATCGGGATCATGGCTCACATCGACGCCGGGAAGACGACCACGACGGAGCGCATCCTTTACTATACCGGTGTGTCCTATAAGATCGGCGAGGTCCATGACGGCACTGCGGTCATGGACTGGATGGTGCAGGAGCAGGAGCGCGGCATCACCATCACCTCCGCGGCAACGACCTGTTTCTGGCGCGACAAGCGCATCAATATCATCGACACGCCGGGCCACGTGGACTTTACCATCGAAGTGGAACGCTCGCTTCGCGTGCTTGACGGGGCAGTCGCGGCCTTCGATTCGGTGAGCGGCGTTGAACCCCAGTCCGAAACGGTCTGGCGGCAGGCGGACAAATACAAGGTCCCGCGCATCGCCTTTATGAACAAGATGGACCGCATCGGCGCGGATTTCTACATGAGCGTGCAGTCCATGATCGACCGTCTCGGAGCCAACCCGGTGCCGATCCAGCTTCCTATCGGCTCTGAGGACAAGTTCCGCGGGTGCATTGATCTCGTCAAGATGAAGGCGGTCCTGTTCGACGACGAGACGCTCGGCGCCAAGTTCGTCGTGGAAGACATTCCGGCAGACCTTCTCCCGAAAGCCAAGGAATACCGCGAAAAGATGATCGAGAAGATCGCCGACGCGGACGATACGGTTATGGAGAAGTTCCTGAACGGCGAGCAGCCGACAGAGACCGAGATCATGGCGGCGATCCGCAAGGGCACCATCGCCATGCAGATATTCCCGGTGATCTGCGGTTCGGCCTTCAAGAACAAAGGCGTGCAGCTTCTTCTCGACGCCGTGGTGGATTACCTGCCCTCTCCCGTTGACATTCCGCCGGTCACCGGCTTGGGTCCCCAGGGTGAGGAGCTGGTGCGCACCGCTTCCGACAGCGAGCCCTTTTCCGGCATAGCATTCAAGATCATGACCGATCCTTTCGTGGGACAGCTCACGTTCATCCGGGTCTACTCCGGGACGCTGGCGTCGGGGTCCTATGTGTACAACTCCACCAAGGGGACGCGGGAGCGCGTCGGCAGGCTGCTCAAAATGCATGCGAACAAGCGTGAAGAGATCGAGCAGATCTATTCCGGCGATATCTGCGCAGCCGTGGGGCTCAAAAGCACGCTCACGGGCCACACGCTCTGTGATGAAAATAAGCCCATTGTTCTGGAGGCAATGATTTTTCCGGAGCCGGTGATCTCCGTGGCCATCGAGCCCAAGACCAAGGCGGACCAGGAAAAGCTCGGGTTCTCGCTCCAGAAGCTCATGCAGGAAGATCCTTCTTTCCGGGTCAACACCGACGCGGAAACAGGCCAGACGATCATCTCGGGCATGGGTGAGCTTCACCTCGAGATCATCGTGGACCGCCTGTTGCGCGAGTTCAAGGTTGACGCGAACGTGGGCAAGCCCCAGGTGGCTTATCGCGAAACGATCAAGAAGAAAGTTACAGCCGAAGGCAAGTATATTCGCCAGACGGGCGGCCGCGGCCAGTACGGACATGCGATAGTCGAGCTCGAGCCGCAGGAGCCGGGCAAGGGGTTCGAATTTGAGAACAAGACCGTCGGCGGTTCGGTTCCGAAGGAATACATCATGCCGATACAGAAGGGCATCGTGGAGGCCATGGAGAACGGCGTCATAGCCGGCTATCCCATGGTAGACATAAAAGTGACCCTTATCGACGGGTCCTATCACGACGTGGATTCATCGGAAATGGCCTTCAAGATTGCGGGCTCCATGGCCTTCAAGGAAGGCGCAGGCAAGGCTTCGCCGGCGCTGCTCGAGCCCATTATGGCGGTCGAGGTCGTCACCCCCGAGGAGTATATGGGAGACGTCATCGGCGACCTGAGTTCGCGGCGCGGCAAGGTGCAGGGCATGAACGCGCGCGGTACGGCTCGGGTCGTTACCGCCCAGGTGCCATTGTCCGAGATGTTCGGGTATGCCACGGATGTCCGGTCCAAGACCCAGGGCCGGGCGACCTACACCATGCAGTTCGCTCATTATGAGGAAGTTCCAAGGAACATTTCCGAGCAGATCATCGCCAAGGTAAAGGGCGAAACGGTCAAGAAATAGCGGATCAACAACGATTTCATTTCCCAACAGGAGGCGGGAGAGATGGCAAAGGCGAAATTTGAGAGGACAAAAC
>JBBIHD010000191.1:0-5043 GCA_037447195.1 Nitrospirota bacterium
CCGTCGAGAAGAGCCTGAAAGCGGTTCTTGTGGAGCGCGACATCGACGTGCCAAGGACCCACAATATCCTCGATCTCAATAACGCCGCCGTGAAGCTGGGGTACGACACGAAACTCTCGGACGAAGACGCAGTGTTCCTGAACAGCATCTACCGGTCACGGTATCCCGCGGGACTGGGGCTCATGCCGTCAGGCGAGCCGTCTGCAGCGGATTCTGAAAAGGCGCTCGAGATCGCGAAGCGGGTGGTGGGGCTGACAAAAAAGTCCGCCTGAAGGCACAATCTATATCTAAATTTTCTACTCCTAACGCAAATCTCCGCATTCAAGGTGCACCCGACTGCCCCCCACCCCGGTCAAAGCTCCGTGAAGTCCTGGTGATGGATCACGTACAGCATGGACCGCGCGCGCGTCGCGCCCACATAGAGGTTCGCGGGGCTGCAGGCGGGGAGGTGGCCGTCGATGCCGCAGAGGATCACTACATCGGCCTCCAGGCCCTTGAAGGCCTGGATCGTCCCGATCCGCACCCTGCCGTCAGCGGCCTGCGCCAGCTCCGTCGTGAAGAGCCGTTCCTTCTTCAGGAAGTCCGCGAGCCCCACCCGCTCATGGCCCGGCTTGTAGGGCGAGAGCGCCGCGATGTTCTCCGGCGCCACCTTCTGCTTTCCCGTCAGCTCCCGCGCCAGGGCCGCTGCCAGCAGGGTCTTGCCGGACCCGGCGCAGCCTTCCACGAGAAGCCGCTTCTGGGACCTGAGCATCTTCGAGACGGCGACCTGGTCTTCCGTCATGCGCAGGATCCGCTCCCTGATCCCGCTGATCCGGGTCCCCAGCGGCACGAGCAGGTTCAGGTCCGGCGAGAGGGATTGCACCAGGATGCCGGTCCGTCGGTCGTCCCAGGGCTTGGCGTGGGGGTTCGCCTGGCGCAGGATGTTCCGGAGATGCGACGCGGGGTTCGTCAGGTGGCGCGAGTCAAGGATGAAGGCGCCGTTCGGCACCTCGGGCGGGGCGGCCGCGGTCCAGGTGATCTCAGGGAACCAGGCCGTGTGGGTCAGGGTCGTGTCGGCGGTGAAGTCCGGCCCCAGGGACGTGCCCTTCAGGCGGTCGAAGATATGGTAGCGGTTCCTGCGGGCCTGCTCAAAGGGCGATTTCTTCATGGGGTACTCGGTCCCGTCGTACCGGCCCACATAGAACCACTGCCCGTCAACGCACTTGATGCCGCCGCCCTTCACCTCGATCACCAGCAGGCCCAGGTCGGGATGGAAGACCACCAGGTCCGCCTCGCCGATGCGCTCGCCCTGCTTCGGGTCCGCTTCACGCCAGTTGAAGCCGTGGAACACGCGCCAGCGGTCGTCCAGGTCCTTTGCCAGGGCAGTGAGCACCGCGCGCTCGGCCTCGTTCGCGCCGCTCCCGCCGCTCTCATCGCCAGGATCAAAAGGGGGATAGAAATTGGGCATAGGTTTGTTTTCAGGTGTCAGCCTTTAGCTGTCAGCTCTTAGTTCGTAGTTCGTTGCCTTCTGTCTTCTGTGTACTGTATGCTGTATTCTGCTTCTTCTCTCCGCAGTCAAGGTGCATTCTGCCCTAAAAATCCCGCTTGCCTTTTCATTGGGCCTCGCCTATTATCAAAGACATAGGCGTTTAAGGGCGGCAGCACCGGTTCGTTCTGACCACCGTCCTCGCTATCCGGCATCAGGTAGCGGGTAATCTAAATATATAGTGAGCACTTCATCACCAGCCGGTTTTTATGTTATTATTTGTATGCAGGCATACCAGCCGAAGGAGATGCATAAAATGAAATTTACGCGCATTACGGTAAATGCCAAACAAATGGGCGGCGTGCCATGCATCCGTGGCTTGCGCATCCCCGTAGCGACCGTCGTCGGTATGGTCGCCGACGATATGACAGAGGCCGAAATTTTGAGGGCGTTTCCGGACCTTGAACACGAGGACATCCGGGAGGCCCTTCTGTTCGCAGCTGAAGCAGTTCGGGAACGTGAATTGCCGCTGGTATCAGTGGCGTGAAATTTCTGATCGATAACGCGCTTTCTCCGCTTGTCGCGGATGGTCTCCGCCAGGCAGGCCATGACGCGGTGCACGTACGCGACTACGGGATGCACGCTGCCGAGGATGATGAGATCATGGAGCGGGCGGCGACAGAGCGCCGTGTCGTCGTTTCCGCAGACACCGATTTCGGGACGCTTCTTTCTCTTCGGCAGAGCGCTGCTCCGTCGGTGATTCTCTTCAGGCGCGGCACAGAGCGCAGGCCGGAAAAGCAGATCGCTCTCCTGCTGGCAAACCTTTCTGCAATCATCAGCGATCTGGAGCGCGGAAGCGTCATTGTCTTCGAGCAGTCGCGCGTTCGGGTGCGGCCTTTGCCCATCGGAAGAGAAGAAACGTGAACTGCCTTCTTCCCCCCGACTTATCCTGACTACTGCATTCTGTATGCTGTATTCTGCTTTTCCACTCCGCATTCAAAGTGTATTCTGTCTTCTGTATACTGTATTCTGACTTCTGCATTCTGCTTTTCCACTCCCCTCACAGCCTCCCCACCGCCTTCTCCAGCTCCTCCCGCAGGTCGTCACGCAGCTCCTTGGGCTTCACCACCTCAACGAAAGGAATGAAGCGGTAGAGCCAGAGCCGCAGGCCGATAAGGCTGCTCACCGTGGCGCGGACCTCGAGCCTGCCGTCAGGCAGCACCTTCTCCTGCTGCTTCCCGTGCAGCTTGTGGCGCTCCAGGTAGGGGACGCATTCCCGGCCAAAGCGGAGCACCACCTCTCGCGGCGCGCCGTCGAACATGGCGCCGAAGGAGTGCTCCAGGTCTGATCCGGGCGTGATGTCCGGGTCAGGAATGAAGTAGTCGCCCAGGATCGTCAGCTTCCCGATCCGGTCCAGGGCAAAGAGGCGCAGCTCTTTCTTGAGCCGGCAGAAGGCGCGGAGGTACCAGACGTTCCCGACAAAGTAGAGGTAGTAGGGGTCCACTATGCGGCAGGACGGCTCGCCGCCGCGGTAGGCCGCGTGATAGACCATCTCCACGCGGCGCTGGTCTTCGATGGCCCGGTTCAGCGTTTCCAGGTGCTCTTCGACCACGGGCGGCAGCGCTTCAGGGCTGAAGACGATATGGGCAGGCAAAGAGCTCTGGCGCAGGCTGGCCTTCTGCTCCACCGACTCCAGCGCCTTCACGGTCTGGGGGCCGAACTTCCCGACCATGCTCTTGGCAAGGCCGAAGGCCAGGTGCTCGCCCGGCGACAGCTCGGCCTTGCGCAGGCTGTAGCCCGGGCCGAAGGCGTAGGTGCCGCGCTGCTTGTCAAAGTCGATGGGAAAGCCCGCGTTCCGGAGCGTGTCGATATACCGGTCAATGGTCCGCACGGTCACCAGGAACTCCCGGGCCATGTCCGTGCGGGTGATGCGCTCGCCGCTGTTCAGCCTGTTCAGGATGTTCAGCATGGTCTCGAACTTGTAGGACATGGGCCGGCCTCCTTCGGGGGACAGAATGAGTATAGAACATGCGGGGGGGGGTTGTAAAGAAGCGGAAAAGGCCTGTCCGGACCGACACCCTGCTGTCAGCGGGCTATGATATGATTACTTTGCTATGCTGCCGGCGGACTGTTCAGCATGCTCCTGTGCGGAAGCAGCCGGCATGACTTGAAAGGAGAAAAAACCGATGGAAATCCTGCTCATGGCGGCAGCCGCCCTCCTTGCCGGCGTAGTAATTCTTCAGCTCCTCCTTCTCAAGCGCCTGCCCAAAGAATCCCTGGCAGGCCTGGGTCAGCGGTTCGAAAGCGTCGAAAAGGCCCATGAGCGGACCGAGCGGAGCGTCAGGGACGAATTCGCGCGCAATCGGGAAGAGACGGGCAAGGCACTGCACGGCTTCAGCGAAGCCACGCTTTCGCGCATGACCGAGATTGCGACGCTCCAAAAGGGGCAGCTGGAGACCTTCTCGGAGCGGCTCGACAGGCTGACCGGCAAGAACGAGGAGCGGATGGAGCGTCTCCGGGAAACCGTGCAAAACCAGATGAAAGAGCTGCGCGAGGACAACAGCAAAAAGCTCGACCAGATGCGGGCGACGGTGGATGAAAAGCTTCACGAAACCCTCGAGAAGCGGCTCGGCGAGTCCTTCAAGCTCGTGAGCGAGCGGCTCGAGCAGGTGTACAAAGGCCTCGGTGAGATGCAGACGCTCGCCAGCGGTGTGGGAGACCTGAAGAAGGTGCTGACGAACGTAAAGACGCGGGGCACGTGGGGCGAAGTGCAGCTCGGCGCAATGCTCGAGCAGGTCCTGACAAAGGAGCAGTACGCAACGAACGTCGCCACCAAGGACAGCGGAGAGCGCGTGGAGTTCGCGGTGAAGATGCCGGGGCGGAGCGGAGATCCGAACGACGCCGTATGGCTGCCGATCGACGCGAAGTTCCCCATTGAGGACTACCAGCGGCTCGTAGAGGCGCAGGAGAAGGCGGATGCCGACGCCGCGGAGCAGGCCGCGAAGCAGATCGACGCGCGTCTGAAGGGATGCGCCGACGACATCGCGTCGAAGTACCTGAACCCGCCGAAGACGACGGACTTCGGCATCCTGTTTCTTCCGACCGAGGGCCTGTTCGCCGAGGTGCTCCGCCGCCCCGGACTGACCGACGCTCTGCAGCGCGACCACCGTGTGATAGTCGCCGGGCCCACTACCCTGTGGTCGCTGCTCAACAGCCTCCAGATGGGTTTCCGCACCCTCGCCATCGAGAAGCGCTCCAGCGAGGTGTGGGCGCTTCTGGGCGCGGTGAAGACCGAGTTCGCCAATTTCGGCGGCATCCTTGATAAGACGAGGAAGAAGCTGCAGGAGGCCAGCAACACCATTGAGTCGGCAGCGGTCCGGTCCCGCGCCATAGAGCGAAAACTGCGCGATGTGCAAGCCCTGCCGGCCGGGGGATCGATGGAGCTGGATGAAGACGGCATCGAAAGCGCGGCGCCATCAGATCCGGAATGACCAGGGACTCTGGGATTGCGAGCTTCGCATTCCGCACTGGCAGTGCATCCTGCATCCTGTGTCATGCATCACGTCCTTCAACTCCGC
>JBBIHD010000192.1:0-5028 GCA_037447195.1 Nitrospirota bacterium
AAAGAGATGAATTAATCTTTAGTCGTTCTTTGTGGCTTCGTGCCTTCGTGTGAGACAGGACTTATTTCGACTTTATCAAAATTAATTGCAAAAGACATGAGGCGTCGGTCCGGCATTCATTGACATGCTGAAAGCGCAAAGGGGGGTTGTTCGCTATGAGCGGGGAGTGGAGAGGAACTCGATCACGGACCGGTTCCATCCTTCGGGGCCGATGCCGCCGGCCTTCTGCAGCCGGTCAAAGATGACGCGCTGGTCGTAGGAGCCGTCCGGCTTTTGGACCAGGACAGGGACGTCAACGATCTGGAGCATGGGAAGGTCATTGGGGCTGTCGCCCAGGGCCATGGCGCGCACTTCGGGGTGCACCGTCCGGTACAGCCCCTTCAGGATCGTCACGGCCTTTCCCTTGTCGTTCGCGCCCAGGATGTGCAGGTAGCGGGCCTGCGCCACCTGGAGGCCCTTCTTCCTGATGGCGTCGATGATGTCCTGCTCGTCGCCCTGCTCGACGACAAAGGGCTCATCGTACTCCCGCTGGAGCGACAGTTCCGCCTCGCCGCGGGACAGCCCGGTAAGGTCCATTACGCTCTGCACCGTCATATCTCCGAAGCCCGTGATCCGGCAGCCTCCTTCGGCCTCAATGTTCTTGAGCACCTTCCGGAGCGTTTCATAGGGCGTGCCGAGTTCGATGACGTGATAGCCGCCGCGCATCTCCTTGTAGGGAAAGGAGGCCGCAAAATACCCCGCAGGGATGAAGAGCGCCCCGCCGTTCTCGGCAATGAAGGGATGCTCATTGTTCAGTTTCTTCCGGTAGTGCTCGATCTCCGCCCGCGTTTTGCTGGAGCAGAGGATCAGCGGGACCCCCCTGTCGGCGATCATGCGCAGCGCGGGCAGGGCCGCTTCGTAGGAGCAGGTGCGCAGATCCAGCAGCGTGCCGTCCAGGTCGGTGAAGATTATGGCGTCGGAGCGTTTTTGCATGGTAACTTGTCGGGTACGTATGAACGTTGTGCCAAAAGAGCTTGAAAATAGTTAGCGCGGCTTCGCCGCAGGCCAATCAAGGCAGAACCTAAACCTCCGAACCGCAAAGGCGCGAGGACGCGAAGGTTTTTTGGAGCGAGACGACCGCGTTGCGGGACGGGTGTTGCCTTGATCCATAAAAGCAGGATCTTTGATTTCCTTGGCGACCTTGGCGCCATCGCGGTGAACGCTTTTGACGTTCAAGCGTTACTTTCGTTCAACAGGCTCACTGCCTGTCCGGAGTCACGTGACGAGCAGCACCTGGATGTCCATCACATTGGTGCGTGTGGGGCCGGTCATCAAAAGACCGCCCTGGGCCTCGAAGAAGCGGTACGAATCGTTCCGCGCAAGATGGTCCACTGCGCTCACTCCCTTGCCTGCGCCCGCAGCAACGGTCGTGCCGTCGGCAAAGGCCCCTGCCGCATCAGTCGGGCCGTCATTGCCGTCCGTTCCTCCGGACAGAAAGAGGACGTTCTCCATGCCCGAGAGCTCCAGTGCCGCGGCGAGCGCCATCTCCTGGTTCCGTCCGCCCTTGCCGCTGCCGCGCAGCGTTACCGTTGTTTCGCCGCCGGCCAGAAGGCAGGCAGGGGCGGCGACAGGCCCGTTCATCTCCCTGATCTCGAATGCGGCAGCGGCAAAGACCTTGGCGATCTCCCGTGCCTCGCCGCGCAGGCGCGAGGAAAGGACCAGGGTGTTGAATCCCAGTTCAGCGGCCTTTGCACGGCCCGCTGCCAGCGCCTGGCGGTTGCTGCCCACGATCAGGTTCTGCACGGACCGGAACAGGGGGTCGCCCTGCTTCGGCGTCTCGGGCCTTGATCCGGCGGCGCCCTGCTCCAGCAGCCTCCGGACGCTTGCGGGCACGCGCTCGAGCAGTCCGTGGTCCTTCAGCACCGCAAGGGCGTCGGCATAGGTTCCCGGGTCAGGCGCCGTGGGGCCCGAGGCGATCACGTCCAGCGGATCGCCGATCACATCAGAAAGGACCAGGGTGAGCAGGGCCGCCGGCGCGGCAGCCGCGGCAAAGCGGCCGCCCTTGACGGCCGAGAGGTGCTTCCGCACGGTGTTCACGGCGCTGATGTCGGCGCCCGATGCCAGCAGCAGCTTCGTGGTCTCCATTTTATCGGCCAGCGTGATCCCTTCGGCGGGCGAGACAAAGAGGGCTGATCCGCCGCCGGACAGCAGGCAGATGACGAGGGTCCGTTCATCAACGCCCTGCATCAGATCGAGCATCTCCCGGGCAGCTGCAACGCCGGCCTCATCCGGCACCGGATGGGCTGCTTCGCGGAGCTGTACGCGCTTCAGCTCATCAGTGTGGCCGTATTTCACGCAGACCAGGCCCCTGGTGATGCGGTCGCCGAGGATCTCCTCAAGGGCACGCGCCATGGGCGCCGACGCCTTGCCTGCCCCGACGACCAGGATTTGCGTGAAGTCATCGAGCCGGTAGGTCTGCGGACCCGCCTTCAGCACGCCCTTGGCGCGGGAAAGGTGGGTATGCACGCAGCGATAGGGGTCCACGGCGGCCACGGCATGGCGGAAGATCGTTTCCGCTGCTTCCCTGAGCGTTCCTGAAATCATTTTTGCAGTATAGCACAGGCATGATGTCCTGGGTACCCTTTTCAGCGGTTGCAAAGAGCACCCAAGTATGCTAAGATTCTCGCGTTTTCAGGAGGGCGCCATGTTCGGTTTTCTGCTTCGCTGGTCCATCAATCTGCTGGCTCTGGTGACGGCCGGGGTCATGATCGACGGGATCGTGATCCAGAGCATCGCCATGGGGATCGTGGCGGCAGGCATCCTGGGCGTGGTGAACGCCGTTATCCGGCCTGTGGCGCTTGTGCTGACCCTCCCGATCAACCTGCTGACGCTCGGCCTCTTCACGCTCATCATCAATGCCCTTATGCTGCAGCTCGTCGCCTGGCTTGTTCCGGGCTTTATTGTCGAGACCTTTAGGGCCGCTTTTCTGGGGGCCCTGCTGATCAGCCTTACCAGCTGGCTCCTGAATCTGTTCGTGAGCGGCGACGGCAAGGTCGTCTATATCAAGAAAGTGGACGGCAGGAGCAGGGAAGAGTAATGGAGCGGGAGCGTTCAAGATGCAGCATCCTGGCGGGGCCATTCTCTTTGATGCATAGCACGGCGCGCAGCCTGGCAGCGGTCCTCGCGCTGGCGCTGCTGTTCACGGTAGCCTGTGACCGGCCGCAGCAGGCACCTGCGGCAGGCACGGTGTCCGTGGTAACGACGCTCTTTCCGCTGTATGATTTCGTCCGCCAGGTGGGCAGGGACAAGGTCAGCGTCCGGCTGCTGCTGCCGCCGGGCGTGGAGTCCCACGGGTTCGAGCCGCGGCCGGAAGACATCGTCCTGGTGCATAATGCCGCGGTCTTCGTGTACACGAACCGCTTCATGGAGCCCTGGGCGGCCCGGCTCGTAAGGACCACGGGCAGGGAGCGCGGCCCCGTCGTGGTCGATGCGAGCGCCGGCGTCCGGTTCCTTCCTCTTGCAGCGGCAAAAGAGCACAAGGCAGGCGACGGCCACGGCGCGCACAGCCACGGCCACCAGGGCGGCGCAGACCCTCATATCTGGCTCAGCATCCCGAATGCGAAGAAAATGGTCCGGAACATCGCGGCAGGTCTGGCCGCAGGGGACCCGGAGAACGGCGGCTGGTATGCGGGCAACGCGGCGTCATTCGAGCGGGAGCTGGACCGCCTCGACGAGGAGTTCCGCAGGGGGCTGCGGGACTGCAAGACCCGGCTGTTCCTGCACGGAGGCCACTCTGCTTTCGGCTATCTTGCGGACCGGTACGGCCTGACCTATGTTGCCGCCTATCCGGCATCGGCCGACGCGGAGCCGACGCCGAGGAAGTTCATGGAGATCATCACCCTGATGAAGAAGAACGGGATCAGGCATATTTATTACGAGGAGCTGATCACGCCCCGGGCCGCACAGGTGATCGCCGCCGAGACCGGCGCGTCCCTGCTGCGCCTGCACGGGCTGCATAACGTGGGCCGCGACGACGCGGCGGCGGGCGCGACCTATCTGTCCCTCATGCGGACCAACCTCGAACAGCTGCGCGCGGGGCTCCAATGCCGATGACGCCGGTCATGAGCGTGGCGGACCTGCGCTGCCGCTACGGCTCCTCCGAGGCGCTCCGTGACATCTCATTCCAGGTCCATGCCGGCGACTATCTGGGCATCGTGGGCCCCAACGGATCGGGCAAGAGCACGCTGATCCGCGCGGTCCTCGGCCTCGTGCCCGTCGAGCAGGGCGCCATCGACCTCTTCGGCATCGCCCTCCCGGCGTTCCGGGCATGGCGCCGCATCGGGTATCTGCCGCAGCGGCTCAAGTACGCTGATCCTCATTTCCCCGGCACCGTCGATGAGATCGTCCGGCTGGGGCTGCTGGCAGGCAAGAGGTTCCCGAAAATGTCATCGCGGGCCGACGACGAGGCCGTGGCGCGGACGATGGAGTTCATGGGCATCAGCACCATCAGGCGCCGGCCCATCGGCGAACTGTCCGGCGGGCAGCAGCAGCGTGTGCTTCTTGCACGGGCCCTGGTGGGGGGGCCGGAACTGCTGATCCTGGACGAGCCGGCAACGGCCCTTGACCCCGAGACGCGGGACAATTTTTACGCCCTGCTGCATGATCTGAACCAGAAGCAGCGCACCACAATCATCCTGGTGACGCACGACACCTGGAGCATCGGCCAGTATGCAACGCGGTTCCTCTATCTCGATAAGAAAGTGGTCTTTGACGGGACCTTCGGGGAGTTCTGCCAGTCCGGCGAGATGACCGAGTTCTTCGGCGAATATGCCCAGCATCAGATATGCCACCGCCATCACGGCGAGGAACGGGGGGCTGATGGGACTCGCTGACCTGCTCGGCTACGCATTCATCCAGCGGGCGCTGCTCGCCGGCACCCTGATCGCCGCGCTGTGAGCCGTGCTCGGCGTGTTTCTCGTGCTGCGGCGGCTGTCGCTCATCGGCGACGGCCTTGCCCATGTGACCTTCGGAGGCGTGGCGGCCGCGCTG
>JBBIHD010000193.1:0-4986 GCA_037447195.1 Nitrospirota bacterium
TTGTTTTCATGGGCTTTTTTGAAAAGCGACACCAGTGATCGCATATTCCCGGGAAGAATGCGGTCTCTATAAAATAGTCACCTGCTGAAAAATTAGGCACGCGCTTTTGTCGGCTAAAAGGCGCATCAAGGAGGGCAAAAGACGGTTCATCGTGCTGTGGAGCAACAGAGATCTTTGACCGGGAATGACCGCGGCCTTTCGAATGCCACCAGGCGACTGACCTCATCCGAGAGGGGATTGTTCAGAACGTCTTCAGGCGTACCGGACTGCACCACCCTGCCCTTCGCGTACACCAGCAGCCGGTCGGCAAGTTCACATGCTTCGCGGAGATCATGGGTGACCAGCACTACAGGAATGCCGAACCCGATGCGGATGTCCCGCACCACGCTGCGAAGCTCCAGGCGCAGCGGAAGGTCGAGGGCCGAAAAGGGTTCGTCGAGCAGCAGCGCCCGGGGACGGCGCATCAGTGCGCGCGCGAGGGCAACACGCTGCTTCTGGCCGCCCGAGATCTCGGAAGGGCGTCTGTGCTCAAGGCCGTCGATCCGGAACATCTTCAGCAAAGAGCGCGATTGCGACACTCGTTCACCCTTTCCGAGTCCGTGGCCTCCGTACAGGATGTTCTCCTCTACGGTCATATGCGGAAAGAGGGCGAGGTCCTGGAACACATAGCCCAGCGACCGTGCCTGCGGAGGGAGATCAACGGACCGTTCGCTGTCGAAGAGCGCCGTGCCGTTCATGCCTATCACTCCCCTGTCCGGCCGCATCAGCCCCGCGATCATCCGGAGCGTCAGGGACTTGCCTGCGCCCGAAGACCCGAACAGCACGGCAAGCTCATCGCCCATCTCCCAGGACAGGTCGAGCCGGAATCCGTCGAGGTCCTTCTGTATGTTTACCGAAAGGCTCATGGCATTAGCGATTAGTGGTCAGTTATCAGTGATCAGCACTCCCAAATTCGCACTCCGCATTCCGAATTCCGCATTCCGCATTCCGCACTCCGCATTCGAAATTCATCCCTGCCCTCTGCCCTATGCCCTCTGCGTTTTTCCAAGCCTGTTCGCCATGTACAGGAAGAGCCCCGATACGGCCGTGAATATCAGCACCATGACGTTCGCCCGGTCCCATTCGCCGCCTGTGGCGGCCGTGTAAATCGCAATGGGCATGGTGTCGGTCCTGCCGGGAATGTTCCCTGCCAGCATGAGCGTGGCGCCGAACTCTCCCATGGCGCGCGCAAAAGCGAGGACCGCGCCGGCAATGATGCCGCGCTTTGCAAGCGGCAGCACCACCTTGAAGGCGGTCCACCACTCCGAGTGGCCCAGGGTATAGGACGCGCTGATGAGATTTCGGTCCACGGACTCGATAGAGGCCCTGGCGCTCTTGACCATGAGCGGCAGCGCAACAACGAAGGAGGCAAGGACGGCTGCCTGCCAGGTGAACATGATGCTCCAACCGGTCAGTTCATAGAGCGGCGCGCCGATCATGCCCTTCCGGCCGAACAGCACGATGAGATAGTAGCCCGTCACGGTGGGCGGCAGAACGAGCGGCAGGGTCAGCAGCATGTCGAGCGCTTCCCTGCCCCGGAAATCCCTGCGAGCGAGCACGTAGGCCGCGCCGGTGCCGGCGAGGGCGACGAAGAACGTTGCGGCTGCACCCACCTGCAGGGAGAGGCGGAGCGAGAACAATAGGGAATTGTCCATTGTGCGTCATCCTCCCTCCGTCATTAAATCTCCCCTCGCCCCTCTTTTCCAAAGAGGGGGAATTCCTCCCTTTTACAAAGGGAGGTCAGGAGGGATTTTCGAACTGATGTCGATACTATTTTAAGAGCGCTAATACGCGCCAGGCTTCGCGACCGAAAAGCCATACCCCTTCAGCAGGCCCTGTCCCTTGCGCGACAGCACAAAGGCGATGAAATCCCGGGCGTCCCGCTCCCTGGCTGTACCCTTGACGACGGCGATCTCGTAGAGCGCAGGCTCATGGCTCCCGGCCGGCGCCGTGCGCACAACAGCCACCTCATTCGAGCGCACTGCGGCATCAGTGGCAAAAAGGATCCCCGCCTCCACCTCGCCGCGGGACACGTAGTCCAGAACCTGCCGGACGTTCTCGGCCAGCACGAGCTTCTGCTGGACCTTTTCCCAGAGGGAGTAGTGGTGCAGCACTTCTTCGGCGTAGCGCCCTGCAGGCACGGTGCGCGGATTGCCGATGGCGATCCTGAGCACCCTGCCGGATGCGAGATCCGCGAAGTCAGCGGGCCCTCCAGCCTTCGCCGGAGCGATCAGCACCATGTCATTGCTCGCGAAGACAGTCCGCGTTCCCGGCACAAGCAGGTCCTGCTGCTCCAGGGCCGCCGTCTCTTTTGGCGAGGCCGAGGCAAAGACGTCGACAGGCGCGCCGTTCTCGATCTGCTTCTGGAGAACGCCGGAGGCCGCGAAGTTGAACTGCACCCTGCTGCCGGTGCTTTGTTCATACTCCCTGCCCAGTTCCTCGAACACGGCCTTGAGGCTCAGCGCCGCAGAGACCGTGATGCTCTCTCCTGCGCGGGCAGGTGTCTGACCGGCGAAAAGCAGAAAAAGAAGAAGCATGTTGGCAATAGAACTTCTTAGCATGATGGCACCTCTATAATCTCTTAGCCGCGAAGATGCGCAAAATTCACAAAAGGGATTCTTCTTTCTTGCGACTATTGTGCCTTTTTGCGGCAAAATTCTCGTGCTATCCTCTCGTTACATCACGGAATCAATATAATCCTCGCCGATGCGCGCATTCAGCACCTCCAGCTCCATGTCCTTGTCCTCGCCCAGCACCCCGCAGGCGTCGGCCCGGCATTGGCGGCAATGGGTCATCTGGCGCAGCCGCGGTTTGCAGAGCTCCCGCATCCGGGTGATCATGGCATGGTCAGGCCGCTTCAGGTGCGCGTACTCTGCCTGGGGTATGAGCGGCAGGATGTTCTGCAGCTCGGCGCCGAGCCTTCCGGCCCGCTCGGCGATCACGGGGATCTCGGCCTCGTTCACGCCCGGCACCAGCACCGTGTTCACCTTCACGATCAGGCCCGCCTCGATGGCGTTCGCGAGCCCCCGCCACTGGTTGGCCAGCAGCAGGTCCGCGGCGTCAGCGCCTTCGTAGCGCCTGCCCCGGTAGACGGCCCAGGCATAGATCTTTTCGGCCGTGGCGGCGGTCACGGCGTTGATCGTGACCGTCAGGCTGCGCACGCCCGACGCGATCAGCTCATCCAGCCGGTCCGGCAGCAGCAGGCCGTTCGTGGACACGCAGAGCGTCAGGTCCCGGAAGTTCCAGTTGATCTGGCGAAGCACCACGTAGGTCGCGGCGTTCGCCAGCGGGTCGCCGGGCCCGGCAATGCCCACCACGCTCAGCTTGTCGTTCCGCTCCACCAGCGCGGCAACGCGCTCAAAGGCCTCGTCAGGCGTGAGCACCCTGCTCGTTATGCCCGGCCGGGACTCATGGGCGCAGTCGTACTTTCGCACGCAGTACCGGCACTGGATGTTGCAGGCCGGCGCCACTGGCAGGTGCACCCGGCCGAACTTGTCGTGCGCTTCGAGAGAGAAGCAGGGATGGGTCAGCAGCAGGTCTTTGCGGTTTCCGTTGTTCGCGCTCATGTTCGCCTCCTTGGATAGCACTTCCTGCTTATCCATATAGCAATACTATTGCCAGAGGCGGAGTTCAGTATAAACAGGGATTTGGCGGGGTGAAGGCCGGGTTACAGGGATGAGAACGGAGGCATTTGCCTAGTGTTTGGGCAGATGGAGGAGGTTGACTAAGTCGGACCGAGGCGATTCGAGGGCCTCGCTATTAAGACTTCCTCTTATAGACATATCTTCTTACGACTATGATGATCGGGACAGCGAAGGTAGTGAATATAAGACCAGCATGCTTCGCCGTGGACCGTCTAATCAGTGTTCATTTGTGCAGTTGGAAACTTTCGATGTTGCCGTATTTGGCGATCAAGAATGAATCCGGAACTGCATCACGCTTCCTTATTGCCCTGTCTATTGCATAGCTTGCTATCGTCTTTGCCTTGATATCATAAACTTCGATAAATGCCTCATTTGATTCCATGCCATAAACGACGAATGAAAAATCAGACAGCCAAAAGGTGCCATAGATAGAACCTTCCGTGCCGGTTTGGCGCACCCGATAAACCTTTTTCCCCTTTATGTCACAAACATCAACAAAGGCATCCGGATCAGCACCCGTCAGTATTGTTCGGCCGCTTACTGTCTCAAATAGGAAATTAGGAGTGAACTGCAAAGAATATTCTCTTGTCTTATTGCACGGGCTATCCAGAGAGCACATATCGGCGACACTCAAGAGATTTTGGGCCGCCTGATCATGCAATGAAAATAAGCCTGCTTCTTGCTTCAGGAGGGCGCTGCCTGGGACGAAGAAGTAATCCACGAACGCCCTGATCTCAGCATTGTCGGCAATAGCATCTTCGTGCGTTTTCCTTTCGCAAGAAAACATTACAAGACACATCAAAAAAATCGCTACTCCTCTCAGCGTTGTCGAGTTCATATAGGTCATTCTCTCTTTTCTATCCTCGCACGAAGGTCCTCGAGAGAAAGAAGATCGCCAGGACCAGCAACATGTCGCTGTAAACGTGCATCGAGTTCTGCTTTATGACTGTCAGGTATGGGTATAGATGCCTCATCTGCAGAAATACTATCCCAGAGATCTTCGACAAATAATATCTTTTCTGGCGTGCTTAGTTTCGAGATTTCAGGAAGGTCTTTCACGCGCATGAGTCACCTCCAACGTGACTATATCCTACCTATCACTTTACCGATAAATATACAATGGCTACGGCGCAAACGTCGGAAAACTGGGTACGTTCTATTGGTGCAAGGCCTCACTGCGCGCCATTGCAATCCTGCATCCTCAGCCCTTCAGTCATATCTCACTGCACCCCGCGTTTACCCTAGAGGAACCGAGGGGGTCACCCTGAGAAGAAAGACTTGATAATCATATGAAGGCACCTCA
>JBBIHD010000194.1:0-4985 GCA_037447195.1 Nitrospirota bacterium
AAAACTGGCGCGCCCAAGAGGATTCGAACCTCTGACCTACGGATTCGTAGTCCGTTGCTCTATCCAGCTGAGCTATGGGCGCACAGGTGTCTTACATGACCTGCCCTCCCCGCGAGGGGCGGGAAGGCTTCTGCTTCTACTTCGAGACGCCGCCGACCAGTTTAAGGTCGATGGCATCGTGCTGCAGGGGATGGATGCCCGGATGCATGCTGTAGATCCAGCCCTTCCAGACCTCCTTGCCGCCGTCGGAAACGGAAACCTGCGCCGCCGGGTTCTCGGGCTTGTTCGACTGCGACGTGATCTCCTTGTCCATCATCATGAAGTGGGGAAGGAAGGCAAGCACCTTCACCTTCACCGTGGTATTGGGCACGGCGAGCTCGGAGCCCACGGCAACGGTATATTCCTTCGACGTCTTGGCCTTCTTGTCCTCGACCGTGAGCTTTACGGACTTCCACGTGGCCTTTACGTCCTTCGGAACGATGACGGTGCGTTCAACGCGGGGGCCGCCCTGCATGCCGGGCATGCCCTGGCCGGGCGCCATGCCCTCCATGCTCGGATGCCCTGCCGGCATCTGCTGCGTCTGGGGCTTCTGCTCTTCTTTCTTGCAGCCCGTGAAAGAAACCGCAAGTCCTGCAACGAGTACAGCAACTGTCAGCATCTTGATCATCGCACTATCCCCCTTGTAAAGTGTGTGGTGGCGCTGTCGCGCTCCGGTTCCGGTCCGCGACCGGCACTGACGCCTGCCGGTTAACTGGCGGAGAGGCCGGGATTCGAACCCGGGGTGGAGTTTCCCCCACAACTGCTTAGCAGGCAGCTGCCTTCAGCCTCTCGGCCACCTCTCCGATACACGAACCGTTTAAACTGTTTAAGCCGTTTCAGCGGTTTCAGCTGAATTTGTTGCATGGCGGAGAGAGAGGGATTCGAACCCCCGGAGCTTTCGCTCAACGGTTTTCAAGACCGCCGCCTTAAACCACTCGGCCATCTCTCCGGTTAAGAAGCTCGTTGGGCGATGGATCACCGCTCGCGGGGAAGAGGGACGAAGCATCCGACAGTCATCGTCCTTGATCCTACTTCCCTCGCCCCTCATCCCTCGATATTTTCTCCGCTCCGCCCATGTACGGTCTCAGCACTTCCGGTATCATCACCGTGCCGTCGGCCTGCTGGAAATTCTCGAGAATGGCTACAACGGTGCGGCCTACGGCAAGGCCCGATCCGTTCAGCGTATGCACCAGCTCGGTCTTTTTCTCGCCTTTTTTCCGGTACCGGATGTTGCCCCGCCGCGCCTGGTAGTCCTCGAAGTTGGAGCAGGACGAGATCTCGCGGTACCGCTGCTGGGCCGGCAGCCAGACCTCGATGTCATAGGTCTTGGCGGACGAAAATCCCAGGTCGCCCGTGCACAGCACAATGACCCGGTAAGGAAGGCCGAGGCGCTTGAGCACCTCCTCGGCATCGCGGGTCAGCTTTTCGTGCTCATCATAGGATCTCTCGGGCGCCGTGAACTTTACAAGCTCCACCTTGTTGAACTGGTGCTGACGGATGAGCCCCCGCGTGTCCTTGCCGTAGGAGCCCGCCTCCCGCCGGAAGCAGGGCGTCCAGGCCGCATACAGGACAGGCAGGTCCTCACCGGGAATGATCTCGTCCTGGTGGACATTCGTGACCGGGACCTCTGCCGTGGGAATAAGATAGTACGTTCCGTTCTCAACACGGAAGAGCTCTTCTTCGAACTTCGGAAGCTGGCCCGTGGCCGTCATGCTCGTCCGGTTCACCATGAAGGGCGGCAGCACCTCGAGATAGCCGTGCTCCGTCGTATGGAGGTCGAGCATGAAATTGATCAGCGCCCGTTCGAGCCGCGCGCCCATGCCTTTATAGAGAGCAAAACGCGCCCCTGTTATCTTCGAGGCGCGCTCGAAATCGATGATATCGAGATATTCGGCGAGGTCCCAATGCGGCTTGGGCTCGAAGGGAAGCTTGGGCGGCTCGCCTCCCCCGGGAGACCAGCGCCGGACCTCGACGTTGTCGTTCTCGTCCTTCCCGTCGGGGACCGAGGCGTGCGGTATGTTCGGGATCTCGAACAGGATGTTCCGCTGCGACTCTTCCACGCCGCGCACATCGGCTTCCAGCGAGGTGATCCGGTCGCCCACTGCCCGCATCTCGGCGAACTTCTGCTCTGCGGGCAGGCCCGCCTTCTTGAGCCGCCCGATCTCCTCGGAGGCGTCGTTCCGCGTTTTGCGGAGCGCCTCTGCCTCCTGAAGCGCTGCGCGGCGCTTCACGTCGAGATCGAGAAACCCGGCAAGGTCCACGGCAATGCCGCGCCGCTTCAGTGCGGCCGTGACCTGCTCCGGATGCTCCCTGACGAACTTAAAATCGAGCATTTAAGGTAACACGCCCCCTCGTGCGTTGTCAATAGCTTTTCTTTTTGATGCGCGTCTCAAGAGCCGATATCTTGATCCCTATGGCCTCGGGATTGGGGTAGACCGGCTCGATCTCCCGGTAGAGGTCAAGGGCCTCCTGCAGCTTCTCCCCGGCCTCGAGGCAGTTCGCGAGCGCGAACTTGGTCTTCACCACCAGTTCGGCGTCGGGGTCCTTGCCGAGCGACCGGCGGTAGTATGCCTCGGCCTCCTCGAGGGCGCCGCGGGCAAAGGCCGTCGTGCCGAGCCGGAACAGGCCGAGCGCAGCCTGCGGGCCGTTCGGGAATTCCGTGGTCTGGCGGAGCCATGCATCGTTGGCTTCGGCGACCTTGCCGACGCGGAACAGGTTGTCGCCCAGGCCGTAGAGGCTCTTTTCCCTGATCTCGCGGTTCGTGTAGCCCGCGGCCTTGCCGTACTCTTCGATGGCCCGTTCGTAATCGCTGTAGCCGAGCTCATAGATCTGCGCGATCTGATACTGCGCTGCCGGCGTCATGTCGCGGCGCGGATATTTCTTTACCAGCCGCTGCAGGGTCCGGAGGCCCTTGTCGGTCTCGCCGAGATAAAGGAACCGGGTGAGTCCCGCCCAGTAGAGGGCATTGTCGGCATAGGGGCTGAACGGATGGTTCCGCGCCAGGGAGATGTACAGCTTGACCGCGCCCTGATAGTCCCCCTCGTTCCAGCGCTTCATGGCCGTTTCATACTCGTCGGCGGCGGCCCGGTCGACGGCATCGCACCCGGCAGCGAGCAGGCAGAGCAGGATTACAGCGGCCACGCGTCTCGCCACGGTCAGGCCTCCTCTGCGGGCTGCCCGGGCGCGGCGGCGCTCTCCGGTCCGCTGTCCTTCTCGTCCTCCCGCTCCACGACCCTGGCGAGGCAGGCAACGGCGTCGCCTTCTTCGGTCTCGAGGAGCCGCACGCCCTGGGTGTTCCTGCCCTGGACCGATATGTCCCGCGCCCTGATGCGCATGACCTTGCCGTTCACGGTGATCAGCAGGATCTCGTCGTCGCCCGCCACCTGGGACATGCCGATGACCTTGCCGTTCTTCTCGGTGATCTTGATGGTGATGATGCCCTTGCCGCCCCGGCCCTGGCTGCGGTATTCATCAAGGGTCGTGCGCTTGCCGTAGCCCTGCTCGGTCACGGTCAGGATCGTGGAGTCGTCCCGCACGATCTCCATGCCCACCACCTCGTTGCCGTCGGCGAGACGCATGCCGATCACGCCCTTGCCGGTCCGGCCGATCTCGCGCACGTCCTCCTCGGCAAAGCGGATCGACAGACCGCCGCGCGTGCCGAGAAAGATCTCGCGCTTGCCGTCCGTCACTTCAGCCGCGATCAGATCATCGCCTTCTTCGAGCGTGATGGCAATGATGCCCGACGGCCGGGGATGGCTGTAGGCGGCGAGCTCCGTCTTCTTGATGATCCCCTGCTTGGTCGCCATGAGGATGAAATGCCCGGGTGTGAACTCCCGGATCGGCAGCGCGGCAGTGACCCGCTCGTCCTGTCCGATCTGGATCAGGTTCACGATGGCCTTGCCCTTCGCCTGCCTGCCCGCCTCAGGCACCTGGTGCACCTTGAGCCAGTAGACCCGCCCCTTGTTCGTGAAGAAAAGGAGATAGCTGTGCATGGTGGCGGTAAAGAGCCGCTCGACGAAATCCTCCTCCCGCGTCTCCATGCCGATCTTGCCCTTGCCGCCGCGGCGCTGGGCGCGGTAAAAGGTGAGCGGGTTCCGCTTGATATAGCCTGCGTGGGAGATGGTGATCACCATCTCCTCGTCCTTGATCAGGTCCTCGATGCCGATCTCCGTGGTTTCCGCCACGATCTCCGTGCGCCGGGCGTCGCCGTACTCGGCCTTGATGGCCAGCAGTTCGTCCCTGATGATCTGCATCACCAGCGCGTCCGAGGCCAGGATGGCGTTCAGCCGCTCGATCTCCTTCAGCGTTGCCTCGTATTCCTCCAGGATCTTGTCGCGCTCCAGCCCGGTCAGCCGCTGGAGCCGCATCTCGAGGATGGCCTGGGCCTGGATCTCGGTGAGGCTGAACTGGCGGACCAGCCCGGCCCGCGCATCGTCAGGCGTCTTGGATGCCTTGATCAGGGCGATCACGGCGTCGAGGTTCTCCAGGGCGATCTTGAGGCCTTCAAGTATGTGGGCCCGCTCCTCGGCCTTTCTGAGCTCGAAGCGCGTCCTGCGCACCACCACCTCGCGCCGGTGCTGGATAAAGTGCGCCAGAATGCGCCGCAGGTTCATGACGCGGGGCTGGTTGTTCACGAGGGCCAGCATGATCACGCCGAAGGTGGCCTGCATGGACGTATGCTTGTAGAGCTGGTTCAGGACCACGCTCGAGATCTCGCCTTTTTTCAGCTCGATCACGATGCGCATGCCCTCGCGGTCCGATTCGTCGCGCACCTCAGAGATGCCCGTTATCTTCTTGTCCTGGATCAGTTCGGCGATCTTCTCGAGCATCCGCGCCTTGTTCACCTGGTACGGCAGTTCGGTGACGATGACAGTCTCTCGCCCGTTTTTTTCATCGCGCTCTACGGTTGCCCGCGCCCGCACATAGATACGTCCACGACCAGTGCG
>JBBIHD010000195.1:0-4965 GCA_037447195.1 Nitrospirota bacterium
GTGCTGATCGCCTCCGAGAATTACGTGAGCAGGTCCGTGCTCGAAGCGCAGGGTTCGGTCTTCACGAACAAATATGCCGAGGGCTATCCCGGCCGGCGCTATTACGGCGGCTGCGAGTTCGCGGACCAGGTGGAGAACCTGGCCATCGAGCGGGCGAAGAAGATCTTCGGCGCCGAGCATGTGAACGTGCAGCCCCATTCCGGTTCGCAGGCCAACATGGCGGTCTATTTCAGCGTGCTGCAGCCCGGCGACACGATCCTCGGCATGGCCCTTCCCCACGGCGGGCACCTGACCCACGGCGCCTCGGTCAGTTTTTCCGGCACGATCTACAAGTCTTTTTTCTACGGCGTGGACCGCAAGACGGAAATGCTCGACTACGATGAAGTGGAGCGGCTGGCCGTCGAGCACAAGCCGAAGATGCTCGTGGTCGGCGCAAGCGCCTATTCTCGGGTCTTCGATTTCGGCCGGTTCCGGAAGATCGCCGACCGCGTAGGCGCCTATCTCATGGCCGACATTGCGCATATTGCGGGCCTGATCGCGGCAGGGGAGCATCCGAGCCCGGTGCCGCACGCCGATTTCGTCACCACCACAACGCACAAGACCCTGCGGGGCCCCCGGGGCGGCATGATCATGTGCCGCGAGAAGTTCGCCAAGGGCGTGGACAAGCAGATATTTCCCGGCATTCAGGGCGGGCCGCTCGTGCACGTCATTGCGGCCAAAGCCGTGGCCTTCCTGGAGGCGCTGCAGCCTGAGTTCCGCGACTATCAGCAGCAGGTCGTGAAAAACGCCCGGGCCCTTGCGTCTGTCCTGGTGCAGGACGGGTTCCGCATCGTTTCGGGCGGCACGGACAACCATCTCATGCTCGTTGATCTCACGCCCAAGGGCATCACGGGCAAGGAAGCGGACCAAGCCCTCGACCTTGCGGGCATCACGGTGAACAAGAACAGCATTCCCTTCGATGAGAAGCCGCCCATGGTAACGAGCGGCATCCGCCTCGGCACGCCCATCGTGACCACGCGGGGCATGCGTGAACCGGAGATGAAGATCATCGGCGACCTGATCTGCGAGGCCCTGGCCAATATCGCCTCGCCTGACAGGCTTGCCGCGGTCCGCGAGAAGACCAAGCAGCTTTGCAGCCGGTTCCCCATGTTTGCCATGGAGAGAACCCCGACAGCATTGTAAAGTGCAAATTGTAAATATCAAATTTTAAAAGTGCGGGGTATTTATGACTGTTCTCAAATTTGCATTTTGCAATTTACAATTTGAGATTTACAATAGGTCTTATGAATAGACCTTCCTGGGACGAATATTTCATGGAGATCGCGCACCTGGTGAAGAAGCGGGCCACGTGCCTGCGCCGCCAGGTGGGCGCCGTCATCGTGAAGGACAAGAACATCCTTGCCACGGGGTACAACGGCGCCCCTTCGGGCGTGGTGCACTGCGCCGAACGGGGGTGCCTGCGCGAACAGCTCGGCATCCCTTCCGGCGAGCGGCACGAGATCTGCCGGGGGCTCCACGCGGAGCAGAACGCCATCATCCAGTCGGCGAAGCACGGCACGAGCATCCAGGGCGGTACGCTCTACTGCACGAACCAGCCCTGCGGGATCTGCGCCAAGATGGTGATCAACGCGGGCATCGAGCGAATCGTATACGAGGACGGCTACCCGGACGAACTGGCATCGGACATGATCGCCGAATCGGGGATCGCGGTCGTTCAGTACGCGAAAAAGTAACTTCCAGCACACTGTACAGGTACCCATCGTACCTATCGCATCATGAGCAGCCTGGCCGGGATTCTCAGGGTGAAAGCCGGAGTCGAATGGCGCCGCATATAATATTGTAATCTGATGCCTGCTATCTGGAGTTTTTCTTCCTATGCAGTGTCCCTACTGTTCGAGCATCGACAATAAAGTGGTCGACTCCCGGATCGGGAAGGAAGGCGACGCCATCCGGCGCCGGCGGGAGTGCCTCAAGTGCGAGCGCCGTTTCACCACCTATGAGCGGGTGGAGGACGTGCTGCCCTTCGTGATCAAGAAGGACAGCCGGCGGGAACAGTACGACCGGATGAAGATCCTGCAGGGCATCAAGAAGGCCTGCGAAAAGCGCCCCATCAGCGTTGAGGCCCTCGAAAAGGTCGTGGACAACATCGAAAAGTCCATCCAGGACCGCGGCCTCAAGGAGATCCCCAGCACCGTCATCGGCGAAGAAGTGATGAGCCATCTGCACGGCCTCGACGAGGTCGCCTACGTCCGGTTCGCGTCGGTCTACCGGTCCTTCAAGGACATCAACGAGTTCATGGATGAGCTGAAGGACATCCTGAACACCAAGGAGATGCGGGCCTTGAAGAACGGCGTCGGCCGGGATTCCTGATGCGCCGCAGCCGGGCCTTCCACCCTGTTCCCTTCCTTTCTGTCACGGACACGCTGCAGCCTGATCCTTTTCACCACGACGTCCACGAAGAACACGAAGAAAGACCACAGCCGGATCACTCCTCCCTGTGCAGGACACTTTCCCATGCCTGACCTCGTCGTTGACATCGCCGTCGGCATCGCCGTGCACAAGACCTTTCACTACCGTGCCTCCGGGGAGATGCAGGACCTGCTGGCGCCGGGCACGCGCGTGCTCGTGCCTTTTGGCAGCCGGCGCGCCACCGGCACGGTCGTCCGTCTTCTGCCCGGCGTCTCTTCGGAAGGGCTGAAGCAGGTGGTCGAGGTGCTCGATGACCACCTGACGCCTGAGCTGCTGGAATTGGCCCGCTGGATGTCGGACTACTACCTCCATCCCCTGGGTCTCACGATCGAGACGCTGCTGCCGAAGGCGCTGGGGCGGGCAGTGCCGAAGACGGAGAAGATGCTCTGCCTTGCCGCCGATGCTGCAGCAGCAGCGCCCCGGGGGCCGAAGCAGGCTGCCCTTCTGCAGTTGCTCAAAGAGCAGGGCGAGACCCCTGTCTCTGCCCTCGACGGGTTCTCACGGTCCACGATCAAGTCCCTTCAGGATGCAGGGCTTGTTCAGATCATTGAGCGGGAGATCGCCCGTTCCGAAGCAGCCGAAAGGGGCATCCGAGACAAGGCACCTCAGCTGATGCCTGAGCAGGCCGCAGCTGTGGGCGAGATCAATGCTTCGGTGTCCTCCGGGACCTTCGGCGCCTATTTGCTGCACGGCGTGACAGGCAGCGGCAAGACCGAGGTCTATCTCAATTCCATCGCGCTGCTTGCGGGAACGGGCCGCGGCGCCATTGTGCTGGTGCCCGAGATCGCCCTCACGCCTCAGCTGCTCGGCCGGTTCCAGCGCCGCTTTGGCGGCCGCGTTGCCGTGCTGCACAGCGGCCTGACCGACCGGGAGCGGGCCGATGAATACCGCAGGATCAGGTCCGGAGGCGTGGATGTGGCGGTCGGGGCCCGCTCAGCCGTGTTCGCCCCCTTTGCGAAGCTGGGCCTCGTCATCGTCGACGAGGAGCATGAGAATTCCTACAAGCAGGAAGAAGGCCTGCGCTATCAGGCCCGTGACGTGGCGGTCATGCGCGCCAAGCTCCAGGGCGCCGCGGCAGTGCTCGGCTCGGCAACTCCGTCGCTGGAAAGTTATTTCAATGCAGCGGCCGGGAAATACCGCCTGCTCAGGCTCCCGGCCCGTGTTGACCACCGGCCCATGCCCGCGGTTTCCGTGATCGATCTCAAGTCCCAGCCCGCGGAAGGAGGGTACGCGCCTCCGCTGCGGGCCGCCATCAGCGAGCGTACCGAAAAGAGGGAGCAGGCGCTTCTGCTCTTGAACCGCCGGGGCTTCTCGTCGGTCCTCATCTGCAGCGACTGCGGCACGGCGATCCGCTGCCCGAGCTGCAGCGTATCGCTCACCTTTCATAAACCCGACGCCAAGCTCAAGTGCCACTACTGTGATCATGTGGCCGGTGCGCCGGATCGGTGCCCGTCCTGCAGCGGCATCAACCTGAAGCTGCTCGGCGCAGGGACGCAGAAAGTGGAAGAGGAGCTGCAGAAGTTCTTTCCCGCAGCCGTTGTCGCGCGTATGGACAGCGACAGCGTGAAAGGACGGCAGGCCTATGAGATCCTGCTCGGACGGGTTGACCGCGGCGAAGTGGACATCCTGCTGGGCACCCAGATGGTGGCCAAAGGGCATGATTTTCCCGGTGTCACCCTCGTCGGCGTTGTCGACGCCGACATCGGCCTGAACCTTCCCGATTTCCGGTCTGCCGAGCGCACCTTCCAGCTCATTACCCAGGCAGCCGGCAGGGCAGGGCGGGGCGACCGGCCGGGACAGGTGATGATCCAGACCATGAATCCCGGACACTACGCGGTGAGGCACAGTACGACCCATGACTATGAAGGGTTCTATGATGAAGAGATCAACTACCGCCGCGAGCTTGGCTATCCGCCCTTCCGGAGGCTCGTCAAGTTCGAGGTCCGGAGCGCCCAGGAGCAGACCGCGTCAGCCGCTGCGCGCAAGGCCTTCAACCGCATGCGCAGCATGATCCGCGGCAATGATCCCGCAGTGCTCGGTCCCGCGCCGTCTCCGCTCGCGCGGGTTCGCGGCAGGTACCGGTTCCAGATACTGCTGCTGTCAGAGCGGCGGGACCTGCTGAGGCGCGTTGCCCTTGAGGGGAAGAGCGTTGTGGAGAACGAATACGGCCGGTCCTGCCGGGTCGTGCTCGATGTGGATCCTGTCAATCTTATGTAGCTGATCCAGCGACCGGCAGCGCAGTAGTGATCATGGCCGGAGCCGGCGATGGCATGGAACGGTGAAGTTCGCACAGGCGGCGGGAAGGGGGTCTTGCATGCCGGAGCTTACGGAAGTGTGTCCTGTCTGCGGCCTTCCGCTCAGGGACTGCATCTGCTGTCCTGAATGAGGCCATGTCTGCCCCCTGGACCAGGGGGAGCAGTATTGCCCGGTCTGTTTTCCTGAGCCGACGACGACAGGCGAGGACCGGTGATGGTCAGGCCGGGAATCAGCTTGCAT
>JBBIHD010000196.1:0-4964 GCA_037447195.1 Nitrospirota bacterium
CCTATTTCCAGTGTTATTAAAGGCTTTTCACGAAATATTTATGCAACTGTAAGGTGAACTTCATGCTTTCTTCAACTTATTATTTTTTAAGCGGCGACCATAAAATATCCACCATAAAAGCTGCGGTATACAGTACCACCAGACAGGACCAATGATGGCCTCTCCTATTCCTGCAGGAAACCACCAATAGAGGATCGTGATTGGGAAATCTGCAATATTTAGAGGAATATAATTAAGCTGCCATTGAGCATCGGTAGTATATAATTCTAAAAAGAAAGCAAGCCGCGTAACGCCTAATACTATACTCAGTTTGTTGATCCACGATGGTTTCATGTGCTTGGAATCTTCATCTCCTTCTCGATTGACTTTTTTACGCGGCTGAACGGCAACAGCTCTTGCATCCATTTATCACGAGCAAGGCAGTTTACATTACAAGTTTTTTTTCAGCAGTAGCAGGTTAGATCGAATGTAGTGAAACGAACAAATTGCAAGTCAATGATCAAGGACTTTCCGTGGGGATTTTGCAGTTGTTCTACCCTGACTCACAATCGTGCCGAATCGTGCTGCGCTCTGCTCGACCCGACCTGCCGAACTCAGGCCAGCTACGCCGCGTTTGTCTTATGGGTGCTGCTCGGAACTTCTTCCTGCAGCTCGAATTCTATAGTGTGCGCGCTGAAGTCCTGCTCATGCGGCCAGATGACGCCGCCGAAAGCAACTTTGACGAGGCGAAAATACTCCTGATCCTTTAATTCCTGGAATACACCCCGGTCAAGATAGGGGGCAACGTCGAATATGCCCTGTTTGCCGTTTGACAGCACTACTTTCAGCTTATAATTTTCCACGGGGTCTGCTGATATGACTTTTACCATAACACACCTCACTTGAGCGGTTCGATCTTAAATGGTTGATATCCTTCTACCGCCATTTTCCAGTTTGCCATCAACTCGTCTCGATGAATTTCTATCCACGCCTGAACCATCTTCATTTTCGGTCCCGGCAAGTCGCCCTCTAAAATATCACCGCCTTCAATTGCGACAACTGCTGAATGCTCTGCGTACTGAACATGGATATGCGGAAGATGATGCTTCTTGTTATCAAAGTAGAACATCAAAACTATGATACCATAAAACATCGATATTACCGGCATCGAACCTCCACTATTGTTTGTGCAAATACAGCTTTTCCTTCAGCATCTGCAGAACACGATCGATCTCCTGCTCCGTTGTTTCCCGGCCCAGGGAGAAGCGAATGGCCCCGCGCGCCAGCTTCTTCGGCACGCCCATGGCGGCCAGCACATGGGACATGGCGACGCTGCTGCCGTGGCAGGCGGCGCCCGGAGAGACGGCCACGCCGTCCAACGCCTTCATCACCGCAGGCGCATCGAATCCTTCAAAACTGATGTTCCAGGTGTTCGGCAGCTTCTTCTCGGGATGGCCGTTCACATGGACATTGAACCCCGCCTGCCGCAAACCGTCGAAGAGCCGCCTGCCGAGCCCGGCCTGGCGGAGGCCTTCGGCCTCTATCACGCGCCCGGCGATCTCGCAGGCCTTGCCGAGGCCAACGATGCTCGCCAGGTTCTCCGTACCCGGCCGCAGCCCCTGCTCATGGCCGGCGCCATGCAGGAGCGGACTGATATTCCTGCCCTTCCTGATGTACAGGGCTCCCACGCCCTTGGGCGCATGGAATTTGTGGCCCGCAATGGTCAGAAAATCCACGCCCAGTTCATCAACGCGGCAGCGGACCTTGCCCGCGCTCTGGGCAGCGTCGGTATGAAAGGGCGCTTTGCGGGCCGCGGCAATGCGCGCAAGTTCGGCCAGGGGCTGGATCGTTCCCACCTCGTTGTTCGCGTGCATGATCGAGACCAGGGCCGCGCCCCTGGCAAGCGACTTTTCAAGGTCTTGCGGATCCACCATGCCGCTCCGGTCCACGGGAAGATACGTCAGCCGGTGCCCCTGCTTCTCAAGAAACCTGCAGGGCTCAAGCACCGCCGGATGCTCGACGGCGGACGTGATAATGCGGGTTTTTTTGCCTGCACGGGCCGCAGCGCTCAGGAGCACCATGTTGTTCGACTCGGTAGCGCCGCTCGTAAAGATGATCTCCGCCGCTTCGCAGCCCAGGAGCGCGGCCACCTGTCTGCGGGCGCGCTCGATGCCTTCGCGGGCCTCGCGGCCGAAGGCATGGCTGCTCGAGGGATTGCCGAAAATGCCCGCAAGATAGGGCATCATGGCCTCGCGCACCTCCGGGGCGATGGGCGTACTTGCGTTGTAGTCAAGATAGATCGGATTGGCCATGGCAAGAAAGAACCCGGGGGAAACTCCCCCGGGTCATGGATTCACAGGCGCCGATGCGCGGCAGGCCGGCAACTTCTTCCGTACTGCCGGCTGCGGAATAATATCATTGCCCCATCATCTGGCCCATGTTCGGCACGCCGGTGGAGACGAAGATGCCTGCCAGCACGCCAACCAGAACCGTCGCAACGATCGTCACGGCGATCATGACGATGATCGAGGCGACCGTGTAGCCCAGCGCCTTGTCCGGCGGCGCTTCCATGAGCGGGCTGAGGCCCAGGTAGAGCAGGTAAATGCCGTAGAGGCTGGCGAGCAGCGTGAGCAGGCCGAGCAGGGGAACGATGTTCAGGATCCCCGCCACCCAGACGGGCGTGTAGGAATAAACGGCGATCTTGAGCGCCTGCACGCTGTCCTGCTTCGCTTCAAAGGTCGGGGCGAGGGCATTGATGATGGCGCCTGCGGCGATCACCGTCACGATGCTCATGACGTAGAAGAACACGGCCCAGACCAGCAGATAGCCGAAGGAATAGCGTATGGTCGTGCCCATGACGCTGACGCCGACAATGCCCATGCCGATCACCGAGGCAATGGTCGGGACCGCCGCGAGGATCGCGACGTATTCAAAGATGATGTCCTTTGCCGAGGTCTGTTCCGCCTTGATGGCTTCCCACTCGCTCTTGGGACTTACTAAGATGTTCTTGATCCTGCTGACAAGCTTTTCCATTGTGTCCCTCCTTATGGTTATCGGTTTACGAACCGGCCTTCTGCTCAAAAACGCCCGTGCTCAGGTATCGTTCGCCTCCATCGGGAAAGATGGTCACCACGCGCCTGCCTTTTCCGAGCCGCTCAGCCTCCCGCAGCGCCGCAGCGCATGCCGCGCCCGAGGAGATGCCCACCAGCAGCCCCTCTTCCCGGGCAAGGCGCTTCGTCATCTCCGCCGCCTCACTGTTCGAGATCTGGATGATATCGTCATAGATCTTTGTATTCAGAATGGCCGGCACGAACCCCGCGCCGATGCCCGGAATGGCGTGGGGGCCCGGCTGCCCCCCCGAGAGCACGGGCGACGCGGCAGGCTCGACAGCGATGATCCGGACCTTCCGGTATTTCCTGCGCATCACCTCGCCGACGCCCGTGAGCGTTCCGCCCGTTCCCACGCCGGCAACGAAGGCGTCGACGGTCTTCGCTCCCATGTCCCTGATGATCTCGCGGGCCGTGGTCCGGCGGTGCACCTCGGGATTGGCGGGGTTGCTGAACTGGTCAGGCATGAAGCAATTGCCCCCGGCGAGCAGTTCCTTTGCCTTCTCGATGGCACCCTTCATGCCCTTCTCGGCGGGCGTCAGCACCAGTTCGGCGCCGTAGGCCTCGAGCAGTTGACGGCGCTCCCGGCTCATGCTCTCGGACATAGTCAGCACAATGGGATAGCCCCGGACCGCCGCCACCATGGCAAGGCCGATGCCCGTGTTGCCGCTCGTGGGCTCCACGATCTTCATGCCCGGTTTGAGCCGGCCTGACTTTTCAGCGTCCAGGACCATGGCCAGCGCAGGCCTGTCCTTCACGCTGCCGCCGGGATTGAAGCCTTCATGCTTCACCCAGACCTCGGCACTGTCCGGGCCGGCAAGGCGGTCCAGCTTCAGCATCGGCGTGTTCCCGATCAGGTCAAGCAGGGTCTTTGTTTTCGGCATGCACGGCCTTTCCTTAATGACAGGGACAGTCCCTTTTCCGGATGTACTTTCCCGATCGATCACTTCACCGGCTGCTCGGTCTGGGGCAGCGCGCTGCCCTGGAGGGCGCTCAGGATGTCCTCGACAGACAGCACTGCTCCGCCGGGCCTGCCGTAAAAGGCGACGTCGCACTTGCCGTTCACGGCCAGCCGCACGTCCTCGACCATCTGGCCCATATTCATCTCGACAACAAGAAAGCGGGAAGCCCGCTCGGCCGCCCGGGCCAGGGCCTTCACCGGAAAGGGCGACAGCGTTACCGGCCGCAGCAGTCCGACCTTCATCCCCTCGGCGCGGGCCATGGCCACGGCGCTCTTGGCTATGCGCGCAGCGGTCCCGAAGGCGACGATCACGGTCTCTGCATCGTCAATGCTTACGGCTTCATGCATTGTTTCGTGCTCCGCCATGCGGTCGTATTTCTGTTTTAACTTGTAATTATGCCGCTCCAGCATTCCTTCTTCGCCGGGCAGCATGAACAGCGTCCGGATCGCCCTGCCGGGCCTGCCGGCGGCGCCGGTAAGGGCCCAGGGCTTTTCCACATCCTGGGGCTTCACGTCAGGAAGCTCCACAGGCTCCATCATCTGGCCGAGCACGCCGTCTCCCAGGATCATGACGGGCGTGCGGTACTCATCGGCCTTCTCAAAGGCGCGGACCGTCAGGTCCACTGCCTCCTGGAGGTTCGCCGGCGCATAGACAAGCATCTTGTAGTCGCCGTGGCCGCCGCCCTTCACGGCCTGGAAATAATCCGACTGGGAGGGCGCGATGTTGCCCAGGCCCGGCCCGCCGCGCTGCATGTTCACGATAACGGCGGGAAGTTCCGCAGCGACGAGAAAGGAGATCGTCTCCTGCATGAGGCTGATGCCCGGGCTCGATGATGAGGTCATGGCGCGCTCGCCCACCGCCGCTGCGCCGAAGACCATGTTGATCGAGGCGATCTCGCTCTCGGCCTGCACGAAGG
>JBBIHD010000197.1:0-4964 GCA_037447195.1 Nitrospirota bacterium
CCCTCGAAGAGCTCCTGGATGCGCCGCTGGTCTTTCAGGAGCAGTGCCCCGATGTCCGGCAGCAGCCGCCGGTGGTACACGGCATGGAGAGGTTCGAGATGCGCTCCGATGCGCGGCACTGCCGCGTCGTAGCCGACCGCCTCGCGGGCCATGAAGGCAAGCAGACCGGCATGCAGAAAGGGCATGTCGCAGGCCACGACCATATGCTGCTCATCGTCCGAGGCCGTCATGCCCGTATAGATCCCTGTCAGGGGGCCGCGTATGCCAAAGGCATCAGGGACCACCGGGACGCCGAAAGGAGCATACCCTTCCGGCGAGTTTGCCACGACGATCACGGCGCCGCAGATGCCTTTCAACACGTTGATGGCGCGTTCAACAAGAGGCCTGCCGCGGAATTCGAGAAAGGCCTTATCCCTGCCCATGCGCCGATTTTCGCCGCCTGCAAGGACAATTCCGGTCATGTTTAAATCTACAGGATTTACCGCGGAGTGTCAACATCGAAGTCGTAGCACACAGACCCTCGCAGGAGGGCAAGAGATCGTCTGACGCTCTATAGAACAGAACTGCTCTGCTTCAGCAACAAGGCAGGACAGTGCGGCATTGCAGTGACATTCTGCGCTTGGACGCTTGCTTTTTGCGAAGAATTCGATTACTCTTGCGTCAGGTCGAACCGCTGCACCTGGGTCGGCCGGGAAGGAACGTGCAATGACCTCTGACGAAACGGGCAGGATGATCGACAACCTCGTGGCGCTGGCGCGGGAGGCGGGCAAGGCGATCCTGGACGTCTACCAGTCGGAATTCGCTGTTGAGCGGAAGGACGACAAAAGCCCCCTGACCCTCGCGGACAAGCGGTCCCACGAGATCATCGCTGCAGGACTTCAAAAGACCTCTTCCTACCCGGTGTTGAGCGAAGAAGGCAGGAACATTCCCTATGAAGAGCGGCGGAAATGGGATGTCTTCTGGCTCGTCGATCCCCTCGACGGCACCAAGGAGTTCATCGGCAGGAACGGCCAGTTCACCGTCAATATCGCCCTTATCCGCAATTGCCGGCCTGAGCTCGGCGTGATCCTCGTGCCCGTGACCGGAGAGGTCTACCATGCTGCGAAGGGACGGGGGGCCTTCCGGATACATGAGGGCACCGAAGAACAGCTGCCCCTCCAGACCCGGCATGAGCAGTTCACCGTTGTGGGCAGCAGGTCCCATTCATCGCCGGAGCAGGAAGACTATATCAGGTCGCTCAGGAAGAAGCACGGCGAGATAGATTTTGTCTCAGCCGGAAGCTCCCTCAAGTTCTGCCTCGTGGCCGAGGGGCATGCCGACCTCTATCCCCGGCTGGGGCCGACCATGGAATGGGACACAGGCGCGGGCCAGATCATCGTGGAAGAGGCCGGCGGGACGGTGATGCAATTCGGCACGGACAAGCCGCTGCAGTACAACAAGCAGGACCTGGTGAATCCGCGGTTCATCGTGCAGGGAACGGCGCGAAAGGGATAACCGCACAGCATGATGCAGGATCGCGTTCGAGGAGCGAAGTTAAAATATAGCGGGAGGCTTCAGGAATGGCCATGCAGGATAGCGATTAATGCACACCACGGGCGGCCTTTCCGAAGCCGATGAACAGAGCCGGCTTCCTGGCTGCATGGCACCTCAGATATTCCTGCACATCCGGGGTTCCGCGCCGAGCCGATAAAGCAGGTTCGCCATGATGCAGAAGCCGGTGAAGGCGAAAAACACGGTTGCCGTCCCCACGAAGCCCGTGAAATAGAGCCAGGCAGGGCTCAGGAACCGCGCCAGCATCGAGGCAATCGACAGATTCACACCGACGAAGAGGTAGATATATCGCTCCAGGTACCACCCATCGGTCTGCATGAAATAGATCCGCGACCAATTCCCGTTATTGACGGTTCTCTTGTCGGGGACCAGGGGCTGCGCGCCCAGGAGGTACAGGATGTTTCCGACGACGCAGAACCCGGTCAGCGCGACGAGGATGGAACAGACGCCGACGAAAAGGATCGAAAACGTCCAGTTGGGACTGTGAAGGACCGCAAGGACGGAACTCAGCAGGACATCGACGCCGGCGATCAGCCAGACCATCCGCTCCACGTACCACCAATCGGTCTTAACGAAGAACACGCCGACACGTCCTGCCATGAAAACCTCCTTCGCGATGCCGCCGTCCGCCCTGATGAAAGTATAACAGAAGAAACCGCCCTCCGGCGCCGCCGTTCATTCATACCGAAGCGCCTGGATAGGGTCCTGGAGCGCGGCCTTGCGCGCCGGATAGACGCCGAAAAACACGCCCACGGCAACGGAGAAGAAAAAGGCGAGCGCGATGGACCAGAGCGATACGCTGGTGGGAAGGACCGTCACGAAGACCGGGATGAGCAGGGAAATGCCGACGCCGAGGATGATGCCGATCATGCCGCCGGCGGCCGAGAGCGTCATTGCCTCGACCATGAACTGGGCCATGATGTCCTTGTTCCGCGCTCCGATGGCCTTGCGGATGCCGATCTCCCGCGTGCGCTCACGCACCGATACGAGCATGATGTTCATGATCCCGATGCCGCCGACCACGAGGGATATGCCGGCAATACCGCCCAGCACGGCGGTCAGCACGCCCAGGATGGTGTTCATCGTCTCGAGCATGGCCGCCTGGGTCAGGATCGTGAAATCCTCTTTGTGCGCGTGGCGCTTGATCAGTATCTCCTTGATCTGCGCAATGGCCCGGTCCGTATCTTCGGCGCGCGGCGTCGAGGCCAGGATCTCGAAGAGCCCGTCCGTGTCGAAGAGCTCCTGGCCGCTCGTCACGGGGATGAACACCACGTCATCGATGTTCCAGCCCAGGCTCACGCCTTTTTTCCGCATCACGCCCACCACGCGGTACCGCGCGTCGCTCAGCATCACGGGCTTGCCCAGCGGGTTCTCGGCGCCGAAGAGCTCGTCCTTCACGGTGCGGCCGATGACCACCACCCTGGCATGCGAATCCACATCAGCCTGGGTCACGAAGGAGCCGACCTCGACAAAGAGGTTGCGCACCCGCTCGAACTCGGGCGACGTGCCGATGATGCTCGTGTCGCGGCCGCGGTTCTGGTACTTGATCCTGCCCGTCCCGAAGACGATGGGCACGGCGTCGCTCACGAGCCAGGCCCGCCGCTTGATCGCCAGGGCGTCGTCATAGGTGAGCTTGCGCACCGTGCCTGCCGACGGCGGATGGAACCCGCCGCTCGTGGATGTCTTGCCCGGCGTGATGACCAGCAGGTTCGTGCCGAGGCCCGTCAGCTCCCGCTCGATGTACACCCGTGCGCCCTCGCCGATCGAGACGAGCAGGATGACGGCCAGCACGCCGATGATCACACCGAGCATGGTAAGGCCCGAGCGGACCTTGTTCGAGAGGATCGCCTCAAAGGCGACGCGGAAGGTCTCGCCGAAGTTCATTGCACCCGGTCCCCTTCGATCCTGCCGTCCATGAGCGTGATGACCCTCCGGCATCGCGCCGCAACTCCCTGGTCATGGGTCACGATCATCACGGTCATGCCCCGCTCGTTCAGTTCGATGATCATGTCCAGGATCTCCTTCCCCGACCGGCTGTCAAGGTTGCCCGTGGGTTCGTCGGCAAGCAGGATGGGCGGCCCGTTCACCAGGGCCCGGGCAATGGCAACGCGCTGCTGCTGCCCGCCGGAAAGCTCGCTCGGCCGGTGGTCGACCCGGTCGCCGAGCCCCACCCGCTCCAGCACCGGGATGGCGCGCTGCCGACGGTCGCGGGCGGGTACTCCGCTGTAGACAAGGGGAAGTTCCACGTTCTTGAGGGCCGAGAACCTCGGCAGGAGATTGAAGGACTGGAACACGAACCCGATCTTGGCGTTGCGCAGATGGGCAAGCTCGTCATCGTTCATGGAGCCGACCTCCCGGTCTTCGAAGCGGAAGGAGCCCGACGTTGGCCGGTCAAGGCAGCCGATGACGTTCATCAAGGTGGACTTGCCCGAGCCCGATGGCCCCATCACGGCGATGAGCTCGCCGGGGCCGACGGTAAGGGACACGCCGCAGAGGGCGCAGATGTCCATGCTGCCCATGCGGTAGGTCTTGGTGATGTCGGTAAGCTGTATCATGAGGGGAATAGTTCGGAGTTCGGTGTTCGGTGTTCGAAGAAGATGGTTTAATGAGCACTTACTGCCTTCCTCCGAACTCCCAACTACGAACTCCCGGCTTTCAGTTTACTCGATCCTCACCTTCCCCCCGTCCTTCAGGCCTTCAGCGTCGGGAGTGGTGATCACATGGTCCCCGGCGGACAATCCGCCCGTGATCTCGGTGAAATTCCAGTTGCTCTCCCCTTCCTCCACGGGCCGCAGCCGCGCCACGGCATGGGCGCCGGGCCGCAGGTCCTTCCCTTCTGCGATGTATACCTGTCGTTTGCCTTCACGGACAATGATGGCCTGCGTGGGCAGGAAAAGCACAGACGGCAGCGTGGTCACGAGGATCTCCACATCGGCGGACATGCCCGGTTTGAGCTTCTTCTGTTTCCCGGAGAAATATATCCAGACGTCGGCGGTCCTCGTCTCGAGCTTGCCGCCCGTGACGATGGGCGAGATGCGCTTCACCCGGCCCCGAAAGGCCTCGCCGGGAAAAGCGTCCACGGTTATGGACACGCCCTGATCGATGCGCAGCCTTCCCACATCCACTTCATCGATGGTGGAAAGGACGTAGATGCGGTCCGGGTCGACAATGGTGGCTATCTGCTTGCCCGGCAGCAGCAGTTCGCCGACCTCCGTGGACTTCTTCGCCACAACGCCCGGGAAAGGCGCCCGGACCACGGAATAATCCCGCCGGACCTTCACGTCCTCCCGGGCGGCCCCGTACTGGGACTGCGCTACTTCAAAGGCACGGCGGCTCGCGTCAAGGTCCTGCTGGGCGATCATTCCCTTGTCGAAGAGGTCCTGCATCCGCTCGAGGTTCTTTTTCGCTTCCTC
>JBBIHD010000198.1:0-4953 GCA_037447195.1 Nitrospirota bacterium
GTCTTGCCGGTCTGGCGGTCGCCGATGATCAGCTCGCGCTGGCCGCGGCCGATGGGGATCATTGCGTCGACTGCCTTGAGCCCCGTCTGGAGCGGCTCGCGCACCGACTGGCGCTTCACGATGCCCGGCGCGATCACTTCGATCTTCCGGAACTCCTTCGAGGCGATGGGGCCCTTGCCGTCGATGGGCTGGCCGATGCCGTCCACCACGCGGCCAACAATGGCATCGCCCACGGGCACCTCGGCGATCCTCTTGGTCCGCTTCACGATGTCGCCTTCGCGGATCTTGGAGTCGTCGCCCATGAGCACCACGCCCACGTTCTCTTCTTCGAGGTTCAGGGCCATGCCCATGACGCCGCCGGGGAACTCGATCAGTTCGCCTGCCATGACGTTGTCGAGCCCGAAGACCTTGGCGATACCGTCACCGACGGTGACCACGGTCCCGACCTCGGCGACCTCGACGGTCTTTTCAAAGTCCGAGATTTTCTTCTTGATGATCTCGCTGATTTCCTGTGCCTTGATCTGCATCGATTGACTCCTTAGAATTCAGATAACAGGCAGCAGACGGACAGACAACAGACAAAAGCTTTCGTCTGTGCTCTGCTGGTCTGATCGTCTGTCTTCTGTATTAATTTACTTCACCAGCTGGCTGCGCATCTTGTCGAGCTGGTTCTTGATCGTGCCGTCGTAGACCACACTCCCGATCTGGGCGCGGACGCCGCCCATCAGGGCGGGGTCGACCTTTGCCTCGATGTCCACGGTCTTGCCGGTCATCCCCTCAAGGCTCTTCTTGATCTCGGACAGACCGGCCTGGCCCACTTCGGTCGCCGTGGAGAGCCGCGCCATGGCGCGGTTCTGGCGCTCGGCCAGGAGCTGCTCGTAGACCTCCTGGATCTCCTGCACGAACTTGATCCGTCCGGTCTCGGCAAGGAACTCGACGAAGCGGCGCGTTTCGGGCTGCAGCTTGAGCCGCTCTGCCAGCTCGCCGATCACCGCTTTTTTGTCTTCCGGCGTGAACACGGGGCTCGCGAAGAGCTTCTGAAGGTCGGGCTGGGCGGCCACGGCGTCGGCAATGGCGCGGAAATCAGCGCGCGTCTTGTCAACGGTCTTTTTCTCCTCGCTCAGCTCCGCGAGGGCCTTGGCGTATCGTTTGGCGATTACCCTGATCAACCCCTGCCTCCTACCCTGCTGATATACTCCTGCATGATGCGCTCATGGTCTTTCTTGTCCATCTTGTCCTTGATCCTGCCCTCGGCAAGCTCGATGGCGAGCAATGACGCCTCGACGGCCAGGGCAGCCTTGGCCTTCTGGAGCTCCACCTCAATGCCCGACGCGGCCTGCTCCCGGATGCCCTCGGCGACCTTCCGGCCTTCTGCGACCAGGGCCTGCTTGTCCTTTTCTCCGCGGACCCGCGCGTCGTCGATCATGCGGTCCGTTTCCGCGGCGAGGTCCTTGAGCTTCTGCTCCATTTCGGCAAGGGCCTTCACGGCGTGATCACGGGCCTCTTTGGATTCCTGCATGGAGCGGGCGATCATGGCCGTGCGGTTCTTGAAGAACTCCCGCGTAGGCGTGCGAAGGAAGAAAACGAGGACCGCGGCGAGAAGCCCGAAATTCACGAGCCGCGGCAGCCAGTCGCCGACGAAGGTGATGTCCTCGGCGTGCCCGCCGCCAGCTGCGAGAGCGAACGAGCCCTTCAGCGCGATGATGAATGCATACAGAACAAGAATGAACGTTCTCACGTGACTGTCTCCCTGGATCCGTGGTCCGCTTATACCGCCCGCCCGAGCAGCTTCGCCGTGATGTCCTGCGACAGCCGGTCGGCCTCCTGCTTCAGGTCCTTCCGCGCCGCGTCCGCGGCTGCCGCGATCTCGGCCCGCGCCTTGTCGAGCGTCTCGCCGGCCGTGGTCCGCTCCGCAGTGATCATCTCGCGCTGGGAATCAAGGCCCTGCTGATACAGAGCGGCATAGGCGGCCGTTGCCTTCTGTTTCGCCTCGGCAAGGGAGGCATTGTACTGCTCAAGCAGGCGCTGCATGCGCTCCTGCGCCGTCTTTGCGTCGGTGAAGGCCGTGCTGATGCCGAGTTCGCGCTCGCGCATGATGCGGAGGAGGGGCTTGAAGAGGATCAGGTTCAGTGCGAGCAGCAGCACCAGGAAATTGGCAAGTTGGATGAGAAGTGTCGAATTGATGTCTACCATGGATACGAAGCCTCGTCGCAAAGTAAAGAAACAGATGTTTGTCAATTTGTAAGTTGAGAAAAAGTATCATAGTGAAAATCCAAAGTCAAGATTTTTACCTATTAAATATCTAAATGGACGCAAAGCTTTTCATTATAGAGAGGGATGAAAAAAAGTAACGCTAAAGGAACACAGTGCCGATGAGGGTGCAGAGAGCCGGACCGGGTCTAGGACCGGAGCAGGCGGCGGGAGAGCGAAAGAACGAGCCTGCGGAGCCATTTCCCGGCCCCGGTAGAGGTGTGGACAGCGCGGGTCGCGGTCGCGAGTTCGAGGATATGCCGGGCCTCGCTGCCCTGCTCGCGAAACCGTCCCGTGCATGCCATGCAGGAGGTGACGACAGCGCTGGTCCCTGCCGACTGCATGACGCGCTCGGTGAATCGCCGGGCCATCTCCGGCGAGATCTTATGGATGCCGCCGCCCAGTCCGCAGCACAGGGGAAGATCGGCCTCATGCGCAACTTGTGTGCGGTCGCGCAGCAGCTCGCGGGTCCGCTGCCGGAGCCCGTCCTGGCGAAAGGACGGACAGGGATGATGAAGATACACCCCCTCCTGTGCTGGCGACGGCATGATGGCATCAGCGGGCAGGGCTTCAAGGACGTGCATCACCGGGGTCTCCGGAAGAAATCGGGTAAAGATCTTCGCGCAGTTGCCGCAGCCCGTGACCACGCGCCGGATCCCCCGGCGGGCAAGGCGCTGCCTGATGCGGCCGGCTGCCTGCTCCGCCGTGGCGAGGTCGCCCAGCTGGAAGGCCGGATCGAAGCAGCAGTCAACGGCAAGACCGATGGGCTCCCGCAGGCCCCTGGTCAGGAGTTTCCTCGTCCGCGTTATGATATCCGGTCCGGCTGCTGCCAGATCGCAGCCGGGCCAGAAGACCGTTTCTGCGGCGTCATAGAATGAAAAGGGGCTGTGGCCTCCCCAATGGGCATAGGACCGCGCTGCGCGAAGCGCCGTCCTCACCTTCGGCGGGACGGAACCGGTCTTGAGCAGGTCGGTCTTGGCCTCGCGCAGGGCTGCGGAGGGCGAAAGATCCAGAGGACATACGGAATCGCAGGCGCCGCAGGTCGTGCAAAGGAAGGCGTCAGCGGACCGGGAGGCGATGATGGTGTCCGGCGTGCCATAGGTCTCGAGAAAAGGGCAGACCTGCCGGCAGACGCCGCAGGAACCGCACTCCTGCTGCAGCCGGTCGGACACGGCGCCTGCTCCGCCATTGTTGCCGTAGCGCCGCGCGCAGGGCCGCTCTTCCCGCCCGCGCTCCTGTTCCTGCCTGGCCCCGATCATTGCTCTCCTCTTCGCTTTGCTCGCGCTGATGACTGCGGTGAACCGCTTCCCGAAGGTCATACTAAAACGCGCCGGCTATGCTGTCCAATTGTTATTTCCAATCCATTGTACGATGCTGAATAGAGATCAGCACTGCCCGATGCGCCGCCGCCCGGCAATTATCGGGGCACTGGTTCAGAATTGCCCGGTGCAGCGCCTCTGTTCCGGCCCTGTTCCTTTTTCTATCTGACGGGCCCGATGGGCACAACGATGCCGTCACTGCTGATCGTTATGCCCGGAGACGCGATGTCCTGCTGCGTGAGCCGGAGCGCGAGCCCGGCTGCCTGGTGCTCCGGATCGGGCTCCGGGATGCCCTCATTCACGAGCCGCACAGAGACCAGCTTCCCCCCGGCGAAGTCGCCCGTATCCGCATCGAGCCTCGCCTGCAGCACGAAGCTCCTGCCGCTTGCGCCCTCGATATTGAAGCGCTCATAGGTCAGAAAATTTCCGAGGCTGTAGGCGATCAGCTTTCCCTTGTACACTTCGAGGGCCCGCACCACATGGGGCCCGTGGCCAATCACCATGGCCGCGCCGGCGTCGATCACGGCCCGGGCAAAGGCCTTCACGTCTCCCCGGTCCTCGCCGAGAAAGACCTCGCGGCCCGCCGGGATGCGCAGCGCCCCTTTTCCTTCTGCGCCGCCGTGGAACGAGACGATCACGAGATCATGCGCCTGCTTCAGCTCCCGCACGGTCCTCTTTGCCTCGGCGATGTCCAGAATGGAGTGGGAATGGGGAGACGTTTTATAGGAAAAGCCCGCCAGTGCCACGCGCTTCTGTCCGACCATTACGACTGCCAGGCTGCTTCCGCCTGTCGGCTGGATGCCGGCCTGCCGCAGGGTGCTGAGCGTGCTCGACAGGCCGGCGGGGCCGAAATCGTTCGCGTGGTTGTTCGCGATGCCGAGAACAGTGAAGCCCGCGTCCTTCAGGTATCGCACATAGCGCGTCGGCGTCTTGAAGGCGTAGCAGGTCTTGCTCGGGCTCTTGCATTTCGGCGGCGCTTCCCCGTCGAACAGCGGGCCCTCGAGATTGCCGAAGACCACATCGCTGTTTGCCAGGAACGGCTTCACGCTGTCGAAGATGCCGGCCCCGTCATTGGGCGGCAGTTTCACGTCCGGATAGGTTGACCCCATCATGATATCGCCCACGGCGGCAACGGTGATGACCGCCGCAGGCTGCTCCGCGGGAACGGCCGTTCCGGCGAATGCAGTGATCACGATTGCACAAGAAACGAACAATACTTTCATGCTCCACTCCTTCTCTGTATCTTTCTCTTCGCTCGACTCCCGGCGCCCCGGCAAACCACCTCAGAACACCGGCATGGGAATGGTCCCCCACTTGTGCCCGCCTGAGAGGGGCTTGACCAGCAGGACCTGGCGCGTCCAGGCATCCACATCATCGATCATGG
>JBBIHD010000199.1:0-4897 GCA_037447195.1 Nitrospirota bacterium
TCTCAAGACCACAACATCTTGGGGGTACCCACACTAAAGCCGGAAGCGGCCTTTTACTTTTATTCATGATAGTATTATATCGAAGCTTGACAAATATCCCAAAATGGGATATTAATATTGGCGGGGCCAGTAAGGAAAAACAGAGATGCAATTACCGTTATATCAAGAAACAAGCGTCAGGGTGGTGAACCCTCTGCAGTCGCAGTTGCTGAAGTGGATAGGCAACAAACAGCGTTTTGCCGACGAGATAGTGTCTTATTTCCCGGAAACATTCGGACGGTATTTTGAGCCGTTTATAGGGAGCGGCGCTGTTTTGGCCACGCTTGCCCCATCCAAGGGAATAGGTTCGGACGCATTCAGACCCTTAATAGAGATTTGGCAGACCCTGAAAAGATCCCCGGAAACACTGGTAACGTGGTATGCGGACAGATGGGATAAGATGATGAAAGGGGACAAGGTCGCCGTCTATGAAACAATAAAAAAAGCATACAACCTGAATCCCAATGGGGCGGACTTGCTTTTCTTGTGCCGCGCTTGTTACGGCGGTGTTGTACGCTTTAGGAAAAACGACGGATACATGTCTACTCCATGTGGAATTCATGCGCCGATCCCGCCGAAGGCATTTGCGAAACGGGTTGATGTATGGTACCGGAGAATCAAAGGCTGCGACTTTTATGTCTTAGATTACGAAGAAGCCATGAGCATGGCTGATGCCGGGGATATGATCTACTGCGATCCGCCTTATTCTTACAGTCAGGGAATACTGTACGGCGCGCAGGAGTTCAGTCTGAAAAATCTTTTTCGGATAATAGGCGAGTGTAAATCCAGGGGCGTTCATGTTGCATTGAGCATTGACGGATCGAAGAAATCGGGTAATTATATGTGCGATCTGGAAATTCCCGAGGGGTTGTTCGAAAGAGAGATTGTTGTGCATTGCGGGCGGTCTATGCTGAAAAGATTTCAGATGGGCGGTCGTACTTTGGAAAAAGAAGTTGTAAAAGATAGACTGCTTCTGACTTATTAAAACCCCATTGCTTTTCTAAATTTCGAAACAGGCAAGAAATTCTGTTCACAGTTAATCGCTCAGATGGCTACGGTCGAATTTCTGCTGCGAAACTTCGACCGGCAGCCGAACTTTCCCTTCTGGTTTCGGATATCAACGGCCAATCGCTATCCCGAATTCGTTTTCAAACGGGAAGAGAACCGTGTTCTCGTGATCGCGGCATGCTGCAGCGCCCTTGCGCTCTTTATCGTTTTGTGAAAGGATGTCACGACCCATGGCCCGACTTGTTTTTCAGAAAGATATCTCCCTGCCTGCTGCAACTGACGACGACCGGCGCGCCGACGACCAGCGCATCCGCGACAGCCTCGGTCTGGATCCACTGGCGATCCCCCTTGATGTCCTTCGCAGGGTCCCGCAGACCCTTCGCGGCAGGGATCATGTCTCCTGCATCATCGGCAGGGACGGCGCAGGATTTCGTCTGATCGCGCTGGGGGCCGGCCGGTCCTGCTCCGTGGCCCTGGACATCGGCACCACGAACCTGGTGGCCACGCTCTGCGACAATGTGACCGGCAGCGACCTTGCGACACTGTCTGTTGAGAATCCCCAGATCGCCTTCGGCTCCGATATTCTGACCCGTCTGCACCATGCCATGTCAGGCCGGGCCGATGAACTTTCCGGCGTGCTCGTCAAGGGCGTCAATGGGCTCATTGCCGGGCTCTGCAGCACGGCAGGCGTAGACCAGCAGGACGTGCATGGCCTGGCCGTGGCAGGCAACACGGTCATGAGCCACTTCTTCCTCGGCCTCGACGTCAGCACGATCCCTGTGGACCCCTTCGTTCCCGTGGTCAGGACACCGGGGTTCTTCACTGCCTCGGAGCTGGGGCTGGCGATCCATCGTCAGGCTTTGGTCTATGTTTTCCCGAACGCGGGCAGCTACGTGGGCGGGGACATCGTGGCAGGCATTGTGGCATCAGGGCTTGCATCGTCAACGGATATCTCAGTCCTGATCGACGTGGGAACGAATGCCGAGGTGGTGATCGGGAACAGGGACTGGATGCTCGTCGGGGCGGGTGCCGCAGGTCCGGCATTGGAAGAGGGCATATCGATGATCGGCAGGCGCGCCGGCAAGGGCATCATCTATGACGTGGCGATCACGGCCGAAGGCATTGCCTGCTCCACCTTCGACAAGACCGCTCCTGAAGGGATCTGCGGTTCAGGCATGGTGAGCCTGCTGCATGAGCTGTACGCCGCGGGGATCGTGGATAAGAGCGGCGTCTTCCTGCCGGGGGCGAGGAGCGTGGAAGCGACGAAGGGCGAGCAGGCCTTCCGGATCGCCTGTTCCGGGGGCAACGGGCTGGCCATCACGCAGAGCGAGATCGGCAGCTTCATGAAATCCAAGGCCGCCATGTTCACGCTGCTTCTGGTGCTGACGCGGGCCGTGGGCGTGAGCTTCAGGGACATCATGCGCGTGTTCGTTGCCGGAGCGCTCGGCACGGGCATCGATGTGCGGAAGGCCGCAGGCATCGGCATGCTCCCCGGCTGGGAGCCGGACATCATCACGCCGCTCGGCAATGCGTCGCTTGTGGGCGCGCGGATGCTGCTTTCGAGCGGCGATCTGCTGGCTGCCATCGAAGGGATCAGCGAAAAGATCACCTACAAGCACATGCACGACGACCCCGAGTTCATGAAGGAATTCCTCGGCGCCGTGTTCATCCCTCATACGGACCCGTCGCTTCTGGCGGTCTGAGGCGCAGAGGCCGCAGAGAACAGCACAGGCAAGTTGGTTTCTCGCGAGGCTAAAAGGCGGGGATTGTTGGACGCGGATGAACGCAGATAAAGGCGGATGAAATTCGTGTTCTGATTTACGAGGCGAATGAAAAACCGCCAAGGCGAGATGTTTTCTCGCCAAGGCGCCACGGTCGCAAAGAAAGGCTGTAGTTTTTGTTTTTAAACCAGGAGCAACAGGTTCCCCTGGCGTTTTTTGCAAGCTTCTTGCCCCGTTAGAGACAACAGTTTCTAACGGGGTGAACGAGAGGCGTCTTTATGTTCCGACCTGACCTGGTCAGGTCAATTGATTCCTCAACTTCTCAAAGGACTCGCTCCAGGCACTTTCGCTCCCAGTGTCCGTTCCCAGTACTCATAATGCTCCAGACAGTAGACGCAGACAGCCTTGTCCGCGCCGCCGTGATGTTTCGCGTCGCCCACACCGTCTCCCTCGAAACCGGTCATCGTGAGCCTGATCGGTCTTGTTGCCGGACTCTTCACGATCCCGGTGAAGTATTCCTTGCCCTGGAGCAGTTCTTTATGCGGCAGGCCGATGTTGAGTGATTCGATGAGTGGCAGAGTCATGAACGGCCTCTTGTATCTAAGAAATCAAATTCATCTCAAAATGTTTTGAATATTTTCACCACAAAGACACCAAGACCCGAAGAAACACTTTACACGCGTTAGATTATGAAACCCCAAAGCACTTAGGTATTACTTCGTGCCTTCGTGACTTCGTGGTGGATTGTGTTCCGGTTTTTTGCGTTCTGGTTCAATACCAGAACTCCGGATACCTTCGGCTCTTCGGAATGTTGTTCACCAGCAGCGCAATGAGCAGCATGACCAGGGCGCCTGCGCCGGCAGGGACGAGGGCGTACAGATAGCCCAGGTTGTGGATCGGGTCGCCGCCGATCACGGCGATGAGCGCCGTGGCGCCGCCGGGAGGATGGAGCGTCTTGGTGGCGTGCATCAGGGCAATGGCTGTCGCGACGGCAGCGGCCCCGGCAAGCCAGAGGTTCGGCTCGAAAAGCTGATAGCAGGCCACGCCAATGACCGCTGACAGAACATGGCCGCCGAGAAGGTTCCGCGGCTGGGCAAGAGGGCTCTTGATGGCGCCGTAGAGCAGGACGGCCGAGGCGCCGAAGGACCCGATGATCATCACCGCACCGGTGCCGTTGATAAGGGTGAAGTTGATCAGCCCCACGGCCGCAATGCCAAGGAACGCCCCTATCCATGACCAGAATATCTCTGGGGCGTTCACGCCCCGCGGGCTTTTGGTTATGCCTTTCATCTTGGCGATATAGTCTGATATCATATGTTCTCTATTTTATTCCCGGTTGGTGCTTTCTCTTTTGCGTTGCCCGGATGATGTCCTCCCTGGACACGATCCCGATGAGCTCTCCCGAGTCTCCTACGACGGGCAAACGATTGATCTTTCTCTCGGTCAGGAGCGCTGCGATCTCGAGCAGGGTTGCGTCCGGAGAGATCGTGACCGGCGGGATGGACATGATGTCCTCCGCTTTCTGTGCGCGGATCGGCAGGGCAACGCACCCGGAGCCTTTGAGGCAGTCGGCTATCACGGCCATGAAGGTCGTGCGGCCGCTCGATCCCATGCGGGCAAGAAAGTCCTTCTCGGAAATGACGCCTGCCACTCTGTTGTTGTCGTCCAGCACCGGCAGGCCGGAGATGCCTCTGTCCGCCATGAGGAGGGCCACTTCGCGAAGAGGCGTTGCCCTCTTTGCCGTTACAACGGGAGCGGTCATGATGTCACGGGCAGTGATGGAACGATTGATGCGATCAGTCGCCTGGCGGAAGGCGAGGCGGTACACTTCACGGTAATCGGCGGCCGTGATGTCGAGGTAGCCCTGGATCTCCTTCATGGCCTCATGGACATCGGCGTCGGTCATCTCCGGACCGCCGGGGATATCGAGGTTGCTGTCCTCGCTCTTCTTCACGCGAACTCCTTTGTTAACGGTCTCAAAATAGAAACGATATGATCAGAAAATCTCCCCAACCCCTCTTTTATCAAAGAGGGGCTTTCCTCCCTTTTAAAAAGGGAGGTTAGGAGGGATTTTATCCTGAATCCTGCGTAAAGCGATTATGACAAACTTTTTCGGCCTTGATAAATTG
>JBBIHD010000200.1:0-4879 GCA_037447195.1 Nitrospirota bacterium
GCGCCTCACGGTCCAGACCCCCCTGGTGCGCGCCGTCCAGAACCGGGTCGACGGGCTGCGGATAGAGGCGGAGAACTTCTTCCTGAATCTCGGGATGCTGCTGCGGGACGAACCGGTGCGCCGCATCAGGCAAAGGGACATTGTGCCGGATATCTTAAGTGAACCCCTCGACGAACTGCGGGACGCGCTGCTCGAACTGGACTGCGACTCCTTCGAGGAAGAACAGGAAGTAAAGGCCTATGCGGCGCGGGCAGCAGGCTATGCCGCGGCCGTGCGGCGCAACCTGGAGCAGGACAGCAGCGGCTTCGTCTACTGGGCCGAGCGCGAACAGAACCGCCTCCGCCTCGTTGCCTCGCCGGTAGACCTAGCGCCGCTGCTCCGGGAGGGACTCTTCGGCCGCATCAGCACGGTGGTGCTCACCTCGGCCACCCTCTCCGCCGCCGGATCCTTCACGTATGTGAAGAACCGATTGGGCCTTGATGCGCCGTCGGAGATCCTGCTCGATTCGCCCTTTGTGTATGATGAACAGGCCATGCTGTACATTGCCGGCGGCCTTGATGATCAGCAGGGCCCGGAGTACCAGCAGAAGTTCGACCGGGAGCTGAAGGCAATCCTGTCCATCACCGGAGGCAGGACACTGGTGCTCTTCACGAGCTACAGCCAGCTCAGAAAGAGCGCGGAAAAGATACGGCAGGACCTTCCCGGCCTCGGCATCCTCTGCCAGGGCGAGATGCCCGCCTACCGGCTCGTTGAGCAGTTCAAGGCGGCGCCTGCTGCCGTGCTCTTCGGCACTGCTTCCTTCTGGCAGGGCATCGACATCCCCGGCGATGCGCTCCAGTGCGTGGTCATTGCCAAGCTGCCCTTTGCCGTGCCTGATGACCCCATTGTGGAAGCCCGGATGGAGCGGCTGACGCGCCCCTTCCTGGAATACCAGGTCCCCCAGGCCACGCTGCTCTTCCGCCAGGGCTTTGGGCGGCTGATCAGGAGCCGCACGGACCGGGGCGCCGTGGTGGTGCTCGACTCTCGCATCATGACGAAGAATTACGGCAAGTGGTTCCTGCGCTCCATTCCGAAATGCAGGATCACCGACAGCAGAGATGAGTTCCGGGCCTTCTTCGAAGGCCTGAACGCTCCAGCAGCGGCTGCCAAATAGAAAAGGCGGTGATCTTCATCACCGCCTTTGCCTGCCCGGAATCTTTTACCTCACCCCGATAGCGCCCTGTCTTGTCTGTCCGGCGATCTTGCTTACGCTTTCGCTTTTGACTCTTCCCTGCGCTCGCGCAGCGCCTGGGGCAGAGAGACCAGGTATCCCATGGCCGTCCCGAGAATACCGCCCACCACGATGCTCACCGCGGCCACGCAGAGAATGCCCACGAGTATTCCCATGACGACGATCGACCTGACGATCAGCGACGGCTCGACCGCCCCTCCGGTCAGTTTCTGGAGCAGGATCAGGGTGCCGTAGCTGCCGAAGTAGAACCCCGGCACGATCCCGAAGATCAGAAATGCCAGTCCGCCTACTGTTGCGCCTATCTTGGTGCCCGCTTTTGCCATTTCGTTCTTCATGACTATCTCCTTTCCACGGGGGCCGTTGAACCCTCGTCACCTGTTTCCTTCATGTGTGCTGCCACTTCTACCAGCCTGCCAACGAGCCAGCCTACCGTTGCCGCAGCCGTCACGATCACGACGCCGGCGATCAGCACGCCTGCCAGCATGCCGGCAAGTACGATGACCCGCTGCAGCAGTCCCGGCTCCAGAGGCAGACCAAAGATCCACCCCGCAATATTGATCCCCGCGGCCCCGCCCAGCAGACTGCCCGGCATAAGCCCGAAGATCGCGAACAGCACCAACCCCGCTCCTGCACCGATGTACGCCCCTTTTCTTGCTAATGTGGTCTTCATGGCTGATCCCTCCTTTCGTCGTTCTCATGTGCTCTTGCCTTGTATATTGCATCAGCCATGCCAAACCCTAACCTTCTGTTTTTACATGACTTACTGGCCGCCGTTTTTTGCAACTTTGAGAAAAGCCGCTTTGGATTAGCAAAAATACGATGCGGAAGATCGAAACTGAATGAGGGCTCCAGAGATACGGAGTCCTGCGTACAAACAACTGCCTCTTGAACCCTGGCACCCCGACGCCGTTGCGATAACTGAATACTTCGCAGCTGGACTTGCGTCATCAAGAGATATCGTCGAAGGCATTACTAAGTGCACAATTATTCGTGCCACTGCTCGCAGCGCTATTATATTAACTCGCCATAGTGAGAGGGTTCACACGAGTGACTGTTATTATTCCCCTTAGGCGCATTTGCACCTTGACAGATCGCAAATCATCGAATACTCTAAACTGTAGTCAGCATTTATATCCCTCCTCATTGCGACTGTATTATCCTGAAGTATCTGCTACTCAATGCAATTATATTGAATCAAAATGACTCTATGTGTGATCGTTCATACGTGCACTGGGTCCGTCTCTGTTTTTTTACGCTCTCGTTGAAAGGATAAAACAGTCATGGATACAAAAGCGATCCTGATCGTGTCAGCGCTCATCGTCATCTTCCTGCTCGAAAGTGTGTTCCCCCACTATCGCGGGCGCAGGGACCGGGTGCAGCATGGTCTGCCGCATATCATCACCGCTCTCCTGAACAGCCTCCTCACGAAGTTCGCCCTTGTCCTTGTCACGATCGCGGTGATCGACTGGGGCAGGACCAACTCAATAGGGCTGACGTACCGGTTGTCGCTCTCGCCAACAGCAGAATTGATCATCGTCTTCCTGTTCTTCGACGTCTGGATGTACTTCTGGCACCGGGCGAACCACAACATCGGGTTCCTGTGGAGGTTCCATCGCGCCCACCATTCGGACACGGAGATGGACACCACCACGGCGCTCCGGTTCCATCCCGGCGAGCTGGTGCTCTCCACGTTTTTCCGCCTGCCTGTCGTGCTGCTGCTCGGCATGAGCCTTGGCCAGCTTGTGCTGTTCGAGGTGATGCTGAACATTTCCACTCTGTTCCATCACAGCAACCTGGCAGTACCGGAAAAATGGGACCGACTGCTGCGCACGGTGATCGTGACGCCGAACATGCACCGCGTCCATCACTCCACAGAGCAGTACGAGACAAATTCCAACTACACCAGCGTTCTGTCCGTCTGGGACCGGCTGTTCGGGTCGTTCCGGACGAGGAAGGACACGCATACGATCACCATCGGCCTGCCCGTGTTCAGGGAGTTGAGCAATCAGCGGCTCTGGGGCTTCCTGGCAACGCCGTTCCGGCCGAACTGAAGGTTCCCAATGGCCTGTTGACAAGTGCAGCAGGGACACACCACTGATGCAAAAGGAGACCACGCCATGAAGACAGCTGATGACGGAGGATGGAGCCCGTACATAGCAGGGGGGCTGGCCGGGCTGCTGCTCGTTCTGTCCGTGTGGGTCACAGGAATGTATTTCAGCGCGTCGAATGCCTTTGTGCGCACCGCCGGGATCATGGAAACGCTGGTGGGGCCCGAGCGGGCCGCCAACATGAGCTATTTCGCCAAGTACGTGCCCACCATCGACTGGGAATGGATGTTCGTGGCCGGCATATTCATCGGCGCCTTTGTCTCGGCAATAACCTCCGGGAGCTTCCTGCTCAAGGCCGTGCCGGACATGTGGGAACGCCGCTTCGGCCCGAGCAGGCCGAAACGGTTCTTAGCAGCCTTCATCGGCGGCGCGATCGTCATGTTCGGCGCCAGGCTGGCAGGCGGCTGAACCAGCGGTCATGGGCTGAGCGGTTCTGTTCAGCTGGCGGTCAGCGGTCTGGTTGCACTGGTTTGTTTCTTCCTGGGCGGCATCGGCACTGCGCGGATCATCTACGGCGGAGGTGAGAAAAAATGAGCATGCTCATCCATGGGCTGATCACGGGGATCCTGTTCGGGTTCCTGCTCCAGAAAGGACGCGTCCTTCGCTATGACAAGCAGCTTGGCGCGCTTCGCCTTATCGACCTCACGATCTTCAAGTTCATGGGCACGGCCGTCATCGTTGCCATGATCGGCGTGCATCTGCTCGTGGACCTCGGCATGGTGAAGCTCGACCTGCTGCCCACGGTCCTGGGGAAGAACATTGCCGGCGGCCTGCTCTTCGGGGTGGGCTGGGCCGTGCTGGGCTACTGCCCGGGAACATCTGCAGGCGCCGCGGGCGAGGGCCGCTGGGACGCCCTCTTCGGCGGCCTCGGCATGATCGCGGCCTCAATCATCATGGCGGAGATCTATTCGATGATGACGCCGTCATCGACAGGGGGATGGGGAAATTTCGGGATGGTGACCCTTCCGGGCGTGCTCGGCGTGAACCACTGGGTCGTCATCGCCTTCTTTCTTGCGCTCTATGTCGTGATCTTCCGGTGGGTGGAGAAGAAGGGGATGTAGCTTATCGGAGCGGACTTTGCGGGACAGGGGTGGAGCAGAATGCAAAAGCGAACTATGCGGCAATGATGCTTTTCTACGAATAGAGTTCAAGCCTGGTGTGTTTTGCGATGATATTGAAATGGACGTCTTGAGTATACAACGGAAGATGATTTGATATCGCAAGTGCCGCTATCGAGGTGTCTGCGGATGGAACTGTTACCCCCTTTGCCCGCAATGAGCGGTACAGTGATGCTGCAGCAAGATGCATTTCCCTGCTCATATCGAGATAAGGAAGCTTGGTCAGCCGTTCTTTTGTTGCAGCATGGCTTTTGGTATCTCGTATTCCCTGGAGAACCTCCTGGAGGATAATGCCGCAGAGAACGGCCCGATTATGCTCCCTGATGAGATCGTCCAGTCGATCTGCCTGTGGTGACATCGGATGTTGCAAAAAATCAATCCATATTGAAGTGTCAACGAGAACCACGGCGGTCCCTTCTCAT
>JBBIHD010000201.1:0-4854 GCA_037447195.1 Nitrospirota bacterium
TCGAGATAGTTTATCTCAAATCGGCTGAAAGTCCAGTTCACGCTGAGCCATTACACTGTCGCTTAGCGTGCCATAATACGCCGAAACTTCAACAGAGCACGTGCTTATATCCTCAGCGCTTTCGGTCCGCGGGCGCTTACACTGCACGCTCACAGCGCCTATCGCTCAAGGCTGACCTGAGTACCTGAGTAGTTACTACGCATGAACAACCAGTGTCCGTCCGCACTGCCGGAGGACATTAACCACGCACCAGGAGGACCAGACATACCTGCGCGCTGATGCCTGAAGAATGGCGGGCAGCAGGATGCGCAGGAACCATACGGATAAGACGGCGGCACTCATCGCATGATCCCGTCTATGATCATGGCAGCCAGGGCGATGGGAATGATGACGAGCAGGGCTGCGATGACCGAATTGGCCAGGGCCTTCCAGGCCGAGAACCGGTGGGCTTCGCCAAGGCACTTGAGATAGATGACGAGGGCCCAGATGGCAAGAATGATCTCGACGAGGAAGAACCCCATGAGTGTGAAGGACAGGGAAAGGCTCGCATCCAGAGCGGGCGTATCGCTCATGAAGAGCTCGCGTCCGAACAGGAGATACTCAGGCACCCAGAGCAGCATCGCCCAGATGATGGGAACGTTCGACCAGGCAACGGCCGAGCGGACCTCGGCCTGCCCTGCCTGTCCGCCGAGCCATTTGCCGGTCCAGGACAGGACAAGACCGCTCAGGTAGAGCGTAATGATGCCGCTGACCGGGCCGAACACCGCGCAGAGGGCGAAGACCGCGGCAGGGGACAGCTTGTCTCCCAGGCTGAAGAGCGAGGCATTGTCCAGGGCCTGTGAAAGACCGCCGAGCATGGCCAGGACCAGCACGAGCCGCGCGGGGTCCGTCGCGAGCACCTGGCGCATTGTTGCGCGCGGCCTTGTCCAGATCGAAAGCCAGGGATTGAGAGGTCTGTCAGACTTTGTCAATGAAGGCTCCTTGTCTTCCGCCGCTCTTTCGCACCCGGTCATCAGGCTCGCCTGCAGGTCCGCGCCTCGATGGCCCCCTCTTCCCGGCACAGGTCAGATCTTCGGCAGTCTGGCCAGCGCTTCCTTGATCTTTGCCTCGGGATACTCGTAATCCGTCAGCTTGCCCTCATGATAGTCCGCGTAGGCCTGGAGGTCCAGGTACCCGTGGCCGCTCAGGTTGAAGAGGATGGTCTTCTGCTTGCCCTCCTCTTTTGCCCGGAGCGCCTCGTCAATGGCCGCCCGTATGGCATGGGCGCTTTCAGGCGCAGGGATGATCGCCTCGGTGTTGGCGAACTGGATCGCTGCTTCGAACACCGCAGTCTGGGGGTAGGCAACGGCCTCAATGAGCTTGTCATGATAAAGCTGGGATACGAGCTGCGAATCGCCGTGGTAGCGCAGGCCGCCTGCGTGGATCCCCGGCGGCATGAAATCATGGCCCAGCGTGTACATGGTCATGTACGGCGTGAGCCCGGCAACGTCGCCGAAGTCATAGCGGAACTCGCCCTTGGTCAGCGTGGGGCACGAGGCAGGCTCCACGGCGACGATGCGTACGTTCTTTTTCTTTCCGGCCAGCTTGTCGTGCAGAAAGGGAAATCCGATGCCGGCCAGGTTGCTTCCGCCGCCGCAGCAGCCGATCACCACGTCGGGATAGTCGCCGGCGATCTCCATCTGCTTCTGCGCCTCGAGACCGCTTACGGTCTGGTGCAGACAGACATGGTTCAGCACCGAACCGAGGGCATAGTTCGTGTCATCATGGGTGGCCGCGTCCTCAACGGCCTCGGAGATCGCGATGCCCAGGCTGCCCGGGCTGTCGGGGTCAAGTTCGAGGATCTTGCGGCCCGCATTCGTGAGCCTGGTGGGGCTTGCGTGGACCGTGGCGCCCCAGGTCTCCATGGCGATCCTGCGGTAGGGCTTCTGGGAAAAGCTCACCTTCACCATGTAGACGGTCACATCAAGGCCGAAGAGCCTGCCGGCCAGTGCCATGGACGTGCCCCACTGCCCTGCGCCGGTCTCGGTGGCAATGCGCTTCACGCCGGCCTTCTTGTTGTAGTAGGCCTGGGGAATGGCGGTGTTGGGCTTATGGCTTCCCGCGGGACTGACGCCTTCATACTTATAGTAGATCTTCGCCGGCGTCTTGAGCGCCTCCTCGAGCCGGTGCGCCCGGAACAGGGGGGCAGGCCGCCAGAGCGTATAGATGTCCAGCACCTCCTGGGGAATGTCGATCCAGCGCTCCTGGCTCACTTCCTGCTCGATCAGCGCCATGGGGAAGATCGGCGTAAGGTCCTGGGGGCCGATCGGCTTCTGCGTGGCCGGATGGAGCGGCGGCTTCGGCAGGTTCGGCATATCAGCCATGATGTTATACCACTTGGTAGGTATCTCCTTGTCGGAAAGTAGGATCTTGGTCTGTCTCATGCACTTCCTCCTGCAAAACATGCGAATTGACGCTGCCCGGGGCAGCAAAACAGCGGTAGACTAACACACTTTCCGGCTAAACGCAATATTATGTCGGGTCGTTTTCAGGCCATTATCACGGTTTGCTGTGTCCGTCTCGCGGGCCGTCAACAAGGCAACGGGGGTCAGGCGCAGCCAGGCCTCCGGCCAGGAGGAATCCATGGGCCGGACAACCGCCGTGGCACTGTTCGTGGAGACTGCAGGCTTTTTTCGGACAGGCATTGCCCCGGAAATGCCGGAAAAAATCAAGCTTCTGATGATGCCAGATCCTTTCAAAAGGATCGTCAAGGATATTACCGAGCCGGAATTCCTCTGTCCCGAAGAACAGGTTGCAGGGATAGACAGACCCGTCAGGCATCACGCCGAGCTTCGTGGTCCCTGCAGGGCACCGGACTGGGGCAAGAGACGGATACTGTTCCACATCGGGCAGGAACCCGGAGCAGAAAACGCCTCCCGCATCGCTGCCATGAAGGGCTAGCGCCTCAAGGAAGCGCGGGAACGGCACTGACTGCGGAAGCTCCTGCCTCGTGAGAGCATCACGGTAGATAAGATAGAAGCGCGAAGGACGCAGCAGCAGGATCTCCCGGACAAGGCCCTGGTCCAGGTCGTCGTGAAATACGGTCTTCACCACCGGACGATGCCGCGACACGAAGCTTCTGACCGCTTCAAGCTCCGCGTGGTCATTGACGGAAATGCCGAGCACCATACTGCTGCCTGGCGAGGCAAGCTTGGAAAGCAGCGCGAGGTTGGAGCCGTTCGAACTGATATTGACCTGCAGCCCTGCAGAGAGGGCCTCGCTGATCATACTGTGCATGTCCCGATGCAGCGTCGGTTCGCCGCCCATGATGTCAATGGTCCCTATGCCTTGCCGCCGGCTGATCCCGACCAAGGACCGGAAACGCGCCAGGGGCATGTCAGGCATCTGCGGCAGGTCCTTGTTGAAGCAGAACGCGCAGGAGCGGTCGCAGCGCAGCGTGGGGTAGAGTTGAATGTAGTCGGGACCTGAGATCATAAGTGTGGAATTCGGAATGCGGAGTGCGGAGTGAACCGCTCCCCGGCCTTCAGGCCGGGGAGCGGTTCACTATTTCGCTGCTAGATGAAGTAGGTCCGCCCCTTCTTCTTGATAAACCCTTCCCTCTCCAATTGAGCCAGACTCTTCGTCACCTGCTGTGGGTCCATGCCGACGGCCCTGGTGATCTGCGTGCCGGTGAGCGGCGCGCCGGCCACAAGGGCCCTCAGGATCCTGCCCCGCACCTGCCGGTTCGAATTCTCAAAGGGGCTCTGGCGCGTATAGTGGGCGCTGCGGCGGTTCGGGTTGCCTTCTTTGCTCTTGAGCATGGCGCCGTAATCCATCAGTGCATTATACCACCGCGCTGCATGCCTTCGGTCCATTGTCTCTTCGAGAAGCGGGATGATCTCGTCGTCGCGCACGACTTTTTTGTCCTTGAAGAACTCGTGGATAAAGACGCGCCTGATGTTCGTATCCATGACGATCACGGGCCTGTTGAAGGCAAAGGCCGCCACGGCGCCTGCCGTGTAGGGCCCGATCCCGGGCAGCCTGAGCAGCTCGGCGGGATCAGCAGGCAGCCTGCCCTGATGCCCGGCCACCACCTGCTGCGCAAGCTTCTTGAGGGAAAGTGCGCGGCGATTGTAGCCCATGCCCGACCAGATCCGGAGCAGCCGGGCCAGGGGCGCCCTGGCAAGGGAGGCAAGGTCCGGAAAGGCTTTCAGGAACTCCCGGTACTTCTCTGTCACCCGCTCCACCTGGGTCTGCTGCAGCATGATCTCGGACACGAGGATGTGGTAGGGGTCATCGGTCTTCCGCCAGGGAAGATCGCGGCCCTTGGCACGGTAGTGACGATAGATCTTCTTCCGGAATGCGGCCGCCCTGTCAGAGGTCAGCGTTTTTTTCCTGCGCGGAATGGTGGAAGGCATACGTAACTGCTGTCTCAGTGCATAGACAGGTACTCTGGAACGCTGCGGCGGGAGGACCAGCGACCTCCTGCCTGAGCGCTGGCTCCCTGCACCGGGGGAACATAAAAAGATCAGAGCGGGCCGTAAGCCGAGTTCTGTCTCCTCCGGATGCCCGGAGGCGATGACCATTTCTCTGGGCCCCTGATTGCTCAGCGGCACAAGCGACCTACCCGGAAGTCTCGGACGGGCCGTCCTTACCCCCGACAAGCGGGGGGCGCTTCCCTATGTGGTCTTGCTCCAGGCGGGGTTTTCCAAGCATCCCGCCTCGCAGCGGGACCTGGTGAGCTCTTACCTCACCGTTTCACCCTTGCCCCGGAGATCCGGGGCGGTCTTCTTTTCTGTGGCACTGTCCATGGGGTCGCCCCCTGTCCCGTTTCGGGACCGCCTTGCCCTGCGGAGCTCGGACTTTCCTCCCCCC
>JBBIHD010000202.1:0-4834 GCA_037447195.1 Nitrospirota bacterium
GACGTGCCGCTCAAGATGGCGCGTCTTAAGAAATGGTGCGAGGACATCAATGCATCACAGCAGAAGGTGAAGTTCGAATACGTGTTCGTTGAGCAGGAAGAGTATGAGCGGTACAGGCCGGAGACGTTCAGCGAACTGGCGAAGAGCTTCAGGAAATACAAAGACAGCTAAGGACATACCGCTGGCTTGAAAAATATGACTATCTGCAGCGACGGGCAGGGCAGGACGCATCAGCACTTCAGCCTGCCCGCCATCTCCTTCAGTCCCTGGAGTTTTTGGGCCAGGGAATCCTCTTCTTTCCCTTTGGCCCCCCGGTTCTTCCGGAGCGACAGGGCGATGCGCCTGCGCTGCAGGTCCACTTCGAGCACGGTGACCGAAACGGTCTGATGGACCTTCACGACCTGGCCGGGGTCCTTGATGAACCGGTCAGCCATTTCGCTCACATGCACCAGGCCGTCCTGGTGCACGCCGATGTCCACGAAGGCGCCGAAGGCCGCAATGTTGGTCACGATGCCGGGCAGCGTCATGCCCGGCTTGACGTCCTCGATCTTCTCGACTCCCTCGGCAAAGCGGAATTCTTCGAACTGCTCGCGGGGATCGCGGCCGGGCTTGGCAAGCTCCTTCACGATGTCGCGCAGCGTGGGAAGCCCCACGGCGCCTGCAGCGTATCTGTTCAGATCGATCCTGTTCCTGAGGGACTCGTTCTTCATCAGGTCCTGCACGGAGCAGCCGAGGTCCCGCGCCATGGCGTCCACGACGGGATAGCTTTCAGGATGCACGGCGCCGGCGTCGAGGGGATTTACCCCGTCGCGGATGCGCAGAAAGCCAGCGGCCTGCTCAAAGGTCTTGGGCCCGAGCTTGGGCACGTCCCGCAGCTCTTCGCGGGACCGGAAGGGGCCGCGGCTGTCGCGAAGGGCCACGATGGCGCCGGCCAGCTGGGGACCCAGGCCCGAGACATACATCAGGAGCTGCTTGCTGGCTGTGTTCACCTCCACACCCACGGAGTTCACGCAGGAGACCACCACATCATCCAGGCTTTTCTTCAACGACCCCTGGTCCACGTCGTGCTGGTACTGGCCCACGCCGATCGATTTGGGGTCGATCTTGACCAGCTCCGCCAGGGGGTCCATGAGGCGCCGGCCGATGGACACGGCGCCGCGCACGGTCACGTCGTGCTCGGGGAATTCCTCCCGCGCCGCGTCGGAAGCCGAGTAAACCGATGCCCCGCTTTCGCTCACCATCACGATGCTGACGGACTTCGGCAGGCCCAGGCCGCGGACAAAGGCCTCGGTCTCCCTGCCCGCTGTGCCGTTGCCCACGGCAACCGCCTCGATCTCGTAAGCGGCGCAGAGGGCGCGCAGCGTCTCGCCCGCCTTTGCCGCGCTGCTCTCCGTGAAAAGAGGAAAGACCGTGTCGGCATGCAGCAGCTTGCCCTGTGCGTCGAGGCAGACGACCTTGCAGCCCGTGCGGAAGCCCGGGTCGATGGCGAGCACCTTTTTCCGGCCCAGGGCAGGCGACAGCAGGAGCTGGCGGAGGTTCCCGGCGAAGACGCGGATCGCTTCCTCGTCGGCCCGTTTCTTCAGGGCCAGCCGCGTGTCCGTCTCCATGGAGATGGACAGCAGACGCTTGTAGGAATCGAGGACAGCGGCCTTCACCTGTCCGCTCGCAGGCCCCGCGCCTTTCACGAACAGGCGCTCCAGGATCGCAAGGGCCTCCTCTTCGGGCGGAAGAATGCGGAGGCTCAGAAAACCCTCGCTTTCGCCGCGGCGCATGGCCAGGACGCGGTGCGACGGCGCGGCCGCGGACGGCTCTTCCCAGTCGTAATAGTCCCGGTACTTGACGCCCTCTTCTTCCTTGCCTGTGGATACCCGCGACCGGATCACGCTTTTGGCCGCGTAGAGTTCGCGCATCAGCGCCCGGGCCTGCTGGTCCTCGCTCACCTGCTCGGCGATGATGTCGCGCGCCCCTGCCAGCGCCTCGTCAATGGTCGCCACTCCCTTGTCCGGGTCCACGCAGGCAGCGGCCGCAGCCGCCGGATCACTGTCGCCCTGCTCAAAGAGCAGCGCGGCCAGGGGCGCGAGCCCCTTTTCCCGGGCCATGGACGCCCGGGTGCGGCGCTTGGGCCGATAGGGCAGGTAGATGTCCTCGAGCACGGTCAGGGTGGGGGCCGCCAGCACCTGTGCTTTCAGTTCATCAGTCAGCTTTCCTGATTCTTCCAGGGACTTCAGGATCGCCTCGCGCCGCTTGTCCAGTTCGCGAAGCTGCTCGATGCGGTCCCGGACGGCTGTCACGGCTACTTCGTCCAGCGAGCCGGTGAGCTCTTTCCGGTATCGTGATATGAAGGGAATGGTGGCGCTCTCGTCCAGCAGCGTCACCACGGCCAGGACCTGGCGGGGCGCAAGATGCAGCTCCTGGGAGATCTGTTCGACATGGTGTGCGGTCATGGGGTCCTCTCGGGAACGAGCTGTTCTGGTTCATGGGCGCAAAAAAAAGGCGGTGAAGGTATTCACCGCCTCTATCTGGCCTGGTTGCTGATACGATACGGGAGTATCGATCAGATCGCTTTTTCGGACCAGCACTTTTCGCAGAGCCACATCATGCCGCGGACCTTGCCGGTCGAGGTCATCATCTTCGCGGCCTGCATGGGCTTGCCGCAGCACTGGGGCACGTTCAGGTTCACTACGGCCCGCTTTGAGGCTGCTTTTGCGGTCTTGCTTAATTCTGCCATGCTGCTTCACCTCCAGAAACGATGTACGAACGTTGAGAACCGGATCAAACCGGTGCATATTAACCGTTGCCGTAAAAAAGTCAAGCGGTTTCTGGTTATCGGCCATTGCCGAAAGTTCACTTATGGAATGGCGGTCTTTCCCGCAGCCCCTACACTCCTGCGCGCATGCGTGCCCTGTCACTGCCGCCGGAACAGAATAATTCCTCAGATTCCTTAGGCACTTGCACGGTGAAGCCCCGCGGTGCACGCTGCGATTGCGACGTTCGCTCAGGGGCTGCGGGCCAGGCACGCATCTCATTTTGGGGAAAGTCCTGAAGTTAATCTGCTTGACAATAACAAGTGGTTGAATTATAAATATCTTTGCAGCATAAAGGCCGGGCGGCAACAGGCCGGGACAGGCACGATTATGGAAGACCACAAACTCAGGGTTTTTTGCGCCGTTGCCGAGACAAAGAGCTTTTCGAAGGCCTCGGAGCAGATCCATCTCACCCAGCCGGCAGTGAGCCTCCAGGTCCAGGCCATGGAGGAGCTGTACGAGACGCGGCTCTTCGACCGCTCCGGCAACTCGGTGAATCTCACGCCTGCAGGCGAGATCCTATACCGCCATGCGAAAGAGATCCTGTCGCTCTATGCCGACGCGCAGCAGAGCATCAACGAGATCACCGGCGCCATCAAGGGCTCCCTGTCCATCGGCGCAAGCTCCACGATCGGCAATTATCTCCTCCCCACCATCATTACCGCCTTCAAGAAGAAGATCCCCCAGGTCAACATCACCCTCGTGGTGAGCAATACAAAAACGATCACGGAAAAGCTGAACGCCGGCGAGATCGATGTGGCGCTCGTCGAGGGCGACGTGAGCAAGCAGCGTTTTACCGTCGAGACGCTGATCTCCGACGAGCTGGTGCTGATCATGGCTCCTGCCCATCCCTGGGCCGAGCGGCGGAGCATCCCGGGCACGGAGCTCACCAAGGAGCCGCTGGTGCTGCGGGAAGAAGGGTCCGGCACGCGCCAGATCATCCTGAAGCGCCTGGAGGAGCACGGCATCAAAATGAACGATCTCCGCATATCCCTCACCCTGGGGAGCACGGAAGCCATCAAGGGCGCCGTGGAAGAGGGGGCGGGCGTCTCGATCATGTCGGCCTGGGCAGCGCGCAAGTCCATCAAGATGGGCATCCTGAAGGCCACGACCCTGAAGGACATCAAGTTCAACCGGAACTTCAGCATCATCTCGCCGAAGCGCAACTACTGCACCCACACGGCCAAGGAATTCCTTGACTTCATCCGCGTCTATCCCATCAAATCGCCGATGTCTTAACGGCAAATCCGAAATCCCAATATCGAAAGCCTATTCCAGACGAATCAGGCATCTCTCGCACAGCTCGTAAAGTACGCAAAGGTAAAGCCTGAGTAAGTCGAAAAGACTGCTGTTCACACAAAGGCACAAAGGCACGAAGAAAGACGCCGTGAAAGTGTTCAGGCTGTCCTTTGTGATCTCCGTGGCTTTGTGTGAAATAGGACTTTTTACGATTTTATTAAGGCTCAGGCTTCAAGATATTATCGTAAGAGCATTGGCGAGAAAACAGCAGCTACGTGAGACCGTGCGTAGATATCCTCGTGAACATCCTTCGCCAGCTTCCACCAGGAGCTTCCCCTGTCAAGCGTGATCCTCTGCAGCATGAGATCCGCCCAGTGATGCACCTTCACGCCGTCGGATCCTGCGATGACGATGACCGCTCCGTCCTTGTCCGTGCGGCGGAGACGGAACCCGCTGGAGAGGCCTCACCTTTTCTGGCGACAGACAGGCGACGCGTTGCTCAAATGCGCCAGGGGAAGCCGAGATGAAGCGAATGCCAGAGGAAGAGACTGGGCTTGGCAATTTCCATTCTTGGACATTGATTTTTAAGGCATATTCAAGTAGAATTGTCGCATACAGGGAAATGCAGGATGTGGTTTTTCTGCGCGTTGGCGAGGTTGGAAATGCCTTCAAAGACAGTACTTGACATATCGCCGGTGCAGCTACGGGAATATGCGCCGTTCAGGCGAAAAAAGGGAGCCGCGGCCCCGGCGCTTCCGCTTGATCTCGATGAACAGCCCGATATTCTGGAC
>JBBIHD010000203.1:0-4820 GCA_037447195.1 Nitrospirota bacterium
AGATCCAGCACGATGCCTTCCCGCAGTCCCCAGTCGCTCACGAGCATCTCGCCATAGCCGTACCGGCCCATCAGTTCCTGTGCGACCACGGCTCCGGCCAGCACGATGTCCTCGCGGCCCTGCTCCAGGCCCGGCATGAGCCTCCGTTCAGCATGGCTGCGCAGAGCCAGCTCCCGGACAATACGGTCCATCGCCGGCCGCGTGAGACGGTGCCCGTTGATCCTCGCCGGATCATACTCGGCAAGCTTCTGGTCCATCGCTGCGAGCGTGGTGATCGTCCCTGCCGTGCCGACGAACGACGTTGGACGGCCTGCGCCGGCCGGCATGATCTTTTCGAGGACTGCAAGCTCCGCACCGACCGCCTGCCGGAGTTGGACCATTTCGGCGTCCCGCGGTGGATCATGGGCAATGAACCTCTCGGTGAGATACACGGCACCCAGCGGCAGGCTGAGCGCGGCTGCTGCCCTGCCGGCCTTGGCAACGATCACTTCCGTGCTTCCCCCTCCGATATCGATGATCATCGCCGAATCAAGGGCATGCCCTGTGCCCTGGCCGGCGGGAAACGCTGCTGCCACGCCCAGAAGCGTGAGCTGCGCTTCTTCTTCGCCGGAAATGACCGATATGTCGATGCCTGTCCGGTCCCGAACCAGTGAGAGGAACTCGCGGGTATTGGATGCCTTTCGCAGTGCGCTTGTGCCCACAGCCGAGACGCCTTCCGCTCCGCTGTCCGCGATCACCTCGGCAAAGACGCTGAGGGCCGCCGCGGAGCGCTCCATGGCCCCGGCGGACAGCATGCCTGTCCTGTCAAGGTCCTGTCCCAGGCGGGTGATCCTTCTGTCTGCGGCAAGTTCCCGGAATCTGTCAGGGCCGGTCTCGGCGACCAGCAGGCGGAGGGTATTGGTTCCTATATCGATCCCCGCAAGGATCATGCAAGGAGCATGTTCTTGAGCGCGGCGGCATGGGCCCGGGTGCGCATGGCAAGCAGCTTTGCAACGGCCATGAGGATCCGTGAGCCTGTCCGCGGATCGAGGTCCAGCAGGGCATGGAAATCCTTGCGCGTCATCACCAGCAGGTCCGTGGGGGCCTCGGTCCGCGCCGTCACGAAGCGCGTCTCTTCCTGCAGCAGGGCCAGTTCGCCGAAGAACTCGCCGGCACCGATCAGCAGCAGGCCCATCTCCCGCCCGTCACCGGCCGTCAATGATATCCTGACGCTGCCGCTCTTTACGATGTAGAGGGCCTCGGCAGCCATGTTCTCCGTGAAGATGGTCGTTCCCGCCTTGACCTGCCGTTCCTGGATCAGTCCCAGCACCAGCTCCACATCCTCCTGGCTGCTGCCCTTCAACAGAAGGGATTTCTTCAAGAATTCCAGATTGTCCATTGCGGCCCCCGCCCCCGACCTGCATGACCTGAAGTGAAACTCCCTGAATCCCCTGAACAACTGCGGACATTATAGAAGCACGCCTTTTTCCTGTCAAGAAGCTTATCGGACAGGCAGCGAGAGACCGCAGGCCTGCTATTCCTTCTTCTCCTCGAGCTGGTAGTCCTTGATCTTCGTCAGCAGCGTCTTGTAGCTCACCTGCAGGACCTCGGCGGCCCGGGACTTGTTGCCGCCTGTCTGCTTCAGGACCTGCCGGATGCGGCGCGACTCGGCAACGCGCGTTGCCGCCGCGGCCACATCATGCAGCGTGCCGTCCATGGGCACGTGCTCGGCCAGCGCGTCAAGGATGCTCGGTTCGGCAATGCCGAGATCGTCGGGCCGGATCATGCCGCCCTCGGCATAGATGACAGCCCGCTCGATCACATTTTCGAGCTCCCGCACATTGCCCTTCCAGGGCAGCTTGACCAGGATATCCAGCGCTTCCGGCGACAGGGTGACGGGCCCCTTCCGGACCTCGGCGCCGAAGCGCGCCAGAAAATGCCGGGCCAGGGGCTCGATGTCGTCACGCCGCTCGCGCAGGGGCGGAATGGTTATGGGGAAGACGTTCAGGCGGTAGAAGAGGTCCTCGCGGAAGGCCCTGGCTTCCACGGCCTTCACGATGTCCTTGTTCGAGGCGGACACGATGCGCACGTCGATCCTGATGGACCTTCCTCCGCCGCCCACGCGCTCAATGGTCTGTTCCTGCAGCACGCGCAGCAGCTTGGCCTGGAGCGCCAAGTCCATATCGCCGATCTCGTCAAGGAAGACCGTGCCCTTGTCGGCGAGTTCGAGCTTGCCGAGCTTGCGCGCGTCGGCGCCGGTGAATGCGCCGCGCTCGTATCCGAAAAGCTCGCTTTCGAGCAGCTCCCGGGGAATGGCCGCCGAGTTGATGGCCAGGAAAGGCTTGTCCCTGCGCGGGCTGAGGTGATGGATGGCCCGCGCAAAGAGCTCCTTGCCCGTTCCGCTCTCGCCGTGGATAAGCACCGCGGCGCTCGTGGGCGCCACCTTCTGGATCCGGGAGGTGATGTCCTGCATCTGGCTGCTCCTGCCGATGATCGTCGGCAGGCCGAGCTGGTCGGCGAATTCCTCTTTCAGCAGGAAATTCTCCGCCGAGATGCGTGACGTCTCGAGGGCGCGCCTGATCAGCACAAGGAGGTGGTCCGTATCGAAGGGCTTGGTCAGAAAATCAAAGGCCCCTTCCTTCACGGCCTTGACGGCCGTCTCGATGGAGCCGAATGCGGTCATGACGATGACAGGCAGATGGGGGCTCTCCTGCTTCGCGGCTTTCAGCACCTCGAACCCGTCCTTCTTTGGCAGCTTCAGGTCCGTCAGGACCATGTTCACGCGTCCGTCGGCCAGCTTCCTGATGCCCTCGGCCCCGTCCCTCGCCGGCAGGACCTGGTAGCCCTCCGCCTCCAGCGTCTGGGTCAGCATGCTCAGCATGCTCTCTTTGTCTTCTATGACGAGAATGGTGTCCATAGGTTTACTCACGTGGCTATGAATACCGCCAGCCAACCTTCCTCCTCAGAGAGAGATGGCATAGCACAGTCATTTCGTTCAATGAGCTTTGCCATCCTCTCCCCCCTGGGGAGAGGACTGAGGTGAGGGGGTCGTTCCTCGCTCACCAAGTTCCTTTTCAATAACAGCATATACACCATTGATATTCGTCAGTACATCGATATTGCTGAATCTCAATACGTGGATACCCTGCTCTCTTAATTCCTGAGTACGTAACTCATCCCCTTGCCTGCCGCTCTCACAATAGTGCTGACCCCCATCTGCTTCGATGGCAAGCTTGTATTCAGGTGAATAGAAGTCCAGAATATATCTTCCTATAGGGACCTGGCGCCTGAACTTAACACCAGCCAAACCGCGGTTCCTCAGCACGGACCAAAGTTTGCGTTCTGCATCGGTCTGATGCTTCCTCAGTATTCGGCAGTTGTCAATGTTGCTTCTTTTCACTGCCGCTCCCCCTCACCCAACCCTCTCCCCGAAGAGGAGAGGGCACACATGGTCATCCGTTCGGCAGCGACACAATGAAGACCGACCCCTTCCCTTCCTCGCTCTCCACCTCGATCCTGCCGCCATGGGACAGGATGATCTTGTGCGCCAGGGCGAGGCCCAGGCCCGTGCCCTTGTCCTTGGTGGTGAAGAAGGGAAGAAATATCTTTTTCAGCTTGTCCGCCGGGATCCCGCTCCCTGCATCACGGATGCTCACGACCACTTCCCTGCCCGCTGTTCTGGATTCGATGCCGAGCTCGCCCCCGTCAGGCATTGCTTCCACGGCGTTCTGGATGATATTGCAGAAGGACTGCTTCAACAGGCCTTCATCGGCCGCGATAGGACCGCGGTAGAGGCTCGTCTTCGTGGTAATGGCCGGGCCGCCGCCCCGGGCCTGCAGCACGGAGGCAAGGCAGCCTTCCAGCAGTTCCTGCATATCAACGGAAACGCGGTTCAGCGCGGCCGGCCGCGCGAACATCAGCAGGTCCCCGATGATGCGGTTCATGCCGTTGATCTCGTCGCTGATGTCGCCCAGGATCTTCTTCTGGCCGTCGTCGGCCTTGCGGGAAAGCAGCTTGAGGTATCCCGCAATGACGGCCATGGGGTTCCGCAGCTCGTGGGCGATGCCTGCCGACATCTCGCCCAGCGCCGTGAGCCGCTCCCGCAGCTCCATCTGCTCCTGCAGCCGCTTTACTTCCGTCAGGTCCGAAAAGGAAAGGATCACGCCCAGGGGCTTCCCCTGCCGGTCCGTGAGCAGGGCCGTATTATAGCCCAGCCAGACCGTGCCTTCGGGCCGCGTGATGGATGCCTCACCGCGCGTGACAGGCCGCTGCTGTTCGAAGGTGAGCTGCACGGCCCGGCAGATCTCGCCTTCGCCGAAGATGTCCGGGCAGGACCTGCCGATGCTGTCCTGCTGCCGCTCGGAAAGGATCTCTTCAGCGGCCCGGTTGAAGGCGGTGGCAAGCCCCTTGCCGTCAAAGGCGATCACCCCGTTGGTGACGCACCGGAGAATGTCCTCCGTGTAGCTTTCGACCGCATCGGCCCGCTGCTCCGCGGCGGACCGGAGCCGCTCGAGCTCCTGCTCCTTCTCCTTCAGCTGCTTGGTAACCGTATGAAAAGCGCTGATGACAAAACTGACGTTCTCGGTCTTCTGGCGCTCTTCCCGGGCAAGGCCCAGTTCCCTGCGGTAGCGCCTGATGACGAACCCCACAGCCAGCGCGGCCGCGGCCAGAACGAACAGCGTAAGGAACAGTATGGAAGTGGTGGCGCCGGTCATAGACTGATCAGGCCGAGATACCAGGCGATGATCTCATGTCCGTGGAACAGGGCGGCAACGGCGCCGACAGCCAGGAACGGGCCGAAGGGGATCACCTTGTCGGCCTGGTGCCGCTTCAGCGCGATG
>JBBIHD010000204.1:0-4789 GCA_037447195.1 Nitrospirota bacterium
GCTGCCGCCAATGGCCCGGATCGACTGTGTCTTTGCTCCTGCAGCACTGGCCGTGCACAAGGCATGGACCCTGGCACTCCCGGGTTCGGACCACCGACTGGTCATGGCGGAATTCCTGGACCCAATCCGCATAAGGCGGAATTGAAAATTGTAAATTGGAAATTGGAAAGTGCAAAATTGCGGAAAACGGCAGTTCAAAAACAGCCCTTCCACGGGGGCGCTGGGGACAGGTCCCTACTGATGGACTTTTGCTCAAACCACTGCTTCCATGGAAAACGACCGCTCGACTGCGAAAAACCCCTTGCTACCCGGCGCCTTATGGTATATATTAGTGGTATATACTATGTGGAGGTGGGCCATGAAAACTGCAAAGCTGTTCCAAAACGGGCAAAGCCAGGCTGTCCGCCTGCCTAAGGAGTTCAGATTCGAGGACAATCACGTGTTCGTGAAAAAGTCAGGCAACGTCGTGGTGCTGATCCCGGCAAAGAACTCATGGGATACCCTGATCCAAAGCCTCGATAAGTTCTCCGATGATTTTATGGTTGAACGGAAGCAGCCGAAGATGCAAAAACGGGAGGACTTTTGATGAAGTATATGCTGGATACGAATATCTGCATTTATCTCATCAAGCAACAACCCGCCAAAGTGATCAAACATTTCAAATCTCACGCTATCGGGGATATCGGCATTTCATCCATTACCCTTGCGGAGCTTCGCTACGGCGTATCGAAGAGCCGGCACGTCGAGAAAAATCAGCAGGCCCTCGATGAGTTCATTCTTTCGCTCGAAATCGCGGACTTCGATGAAAAGGCGGCTCAGGAATACGGGGCAATCCGGGCTGAGCTCGAACGAACAGGAAAACCCATCGGGTCGATGGATATGCTGATCGGAGCGCACGCTCACGCGCTTGGTGCGACACTCGTTACCAACAATACCAAGGAGTTTAAGCAGGTAAAGAATCTCAAAATTGCGGACTGGAGCATTTGATCGGTTCAGGCGCTGGGGTCTATACTGTTTGACTTCGGCATAGACCGGGAAGGGCCAAACCTGTACTGGTTATATTTATAGGGTCTTCCGGGTTTTGTGTGGGTGTTCAAGTCAGTTTTGGGTAAAAGCTTTTCATGCTTTTGGCCTGCTACCCATGCGAACATTCCCGCCATGCGACCGAGTCCGAGGGTCAAACATTTCAGACTGTCTGAGGCCCGATAATTCAGTATAACAATCATTGCATACACTTTATAGTACCCACAGGAAAGTCAGAAGAGCCTATTTATAATGACGACACATATCTGAACCCAGGAAGGACGGTTCTTCTCTATGAAAATCCGAGCGATCATAACCGGGGCCACGGGCATGGTAGGCGAGGGCGTGCTGCATGAATGCCTTCTGCATCGCGATGTGGAGGCCGTCCTGTCCATCAGCAGGAAGACCTGCGGGATGCGCCATGCCAAGCTGAAAGAAATTCTGCATCAGGACTTCTCCGATTTCAGCGGCATCGAAGGGGAGCTCTCGGGCTACAACGCCGGGTTCTTCTGCATGGGCGTGACCTCCCTCGGCAAGTCGGAAGTGCGGTACCAGCACCTCACCTATGATCTCACCATGGCACTTGCCCGTCCGCTTGCCAGATTGAACCCGGACATGACCGTCTGCTATGTGTCCGGCATGGGCACGGACAGCAGCGAAAAAGGACGCATCATGTGGGCGCGGGTGAAGGGGAAGACCGAGAACGACCTGATGAAGCTCCCCTTCCGCGGGGCCTATATGTTCCGGCCTGGCTTTATCCGGCCCACAGCAGGCCTGAAGCGTACTCATGGCTTCTACTGCGTGCTGGACCCCTTCTTTCCCCTCGGGAACCTTCTGTTCCCCAATGCCCTTCTTTCCCTCAGGGAGATCGGCCTGGCCATGATCAACAGCGTTTCGGCTAAACCGGAAAAGCGGGTGCTCGAGGTGCCGGACATCGCGGCGCTGGCACGGCGGTCCTGAGCCTGTCGTTTAAAACCTTTGAACCGCGAAGGACGCTACGGACGCGAAGGTTTTAAAGCTTTTGAAAGCCGGACTTCTAAAAGAGCACTTTTTGCCACGGATTATCACGGATCAACACGGATGTTTCAAATGCGGAATGCGGAATGAACGGCAGTGCCAGGGTTGGCCGCAGAAGGTGCGGATAAGGTCTGATATGAGATGGACTGAAAGGGCTGTTCTCTCGCAGAGCTCGCAAAGGACGCAGAGGAAAGCTCAAAAAGACCCGGTGTTGCGATCAAGGCGTTAGATTACTGCTTTTTCCACGCACAGAGGTAATCCCACAACCTCATAGATGTTGTTTGTTTTCAAAGCACCGGGAACCTGATATAATACAAGCGTAATTAATCACAGGAGGTGTCCAATGGACTGGAAAGACCGCATTACTATTGACCAGGCCATTCTGGTGGGAAAGCCGACCGTCAAGGGGACGCGCATTGCCGTTGAGTTCGTGATCGACCTGCTGGCGCAGGGCTGGACCGAGCCGGAAATTTTGAGAAACTATCCCGGTCTGGCACATGAAGACATCCTTGCCTGCCTGAAGTACGCAGGCGATACGCTCCACGCTGAAAAGGTGTTCCCGCTGAACGTGGCTTGATGAAATTCCTCGCCAATGAAAACGTAGCCGGTGATGCCGTCGTCGCGCTTCGCGAGAAAGGGCATGATGTCGCCTGGATCAGGACTGACGCACCGGGCAGCAAGGACGCGGAGGTTCTCGCCCGCGCAGTTGCCGAGCAAAGGATTCTGATCACCTTTGACAAGGATTTCGGAGAATTGGCCTTTCGTGCACACCTCCCCGCCACCTGCGGAATAGTTTTGTTCCGCATACCCGCTCCTTCAGCAGCGTTTGTCGCCAATGCCGTGGTTGCCGCTATCGAAGCCCGCTCAGACTGGGCCGGTCATTTTTCGGTGATCGAAGAAAAGAGAATCCGTATGAGGGCGCTGTAATTGCCTTCTGCAAAGGGAGCGTCATCAGGGGGACGATTGCCGGTAGTGAGCGGTTCCGGGCCGCGTGATCAGGCAGGGGATCTTCGACCGCCGGGCTCGGCGCGCTGCAGGAGGCCGCGGATATAATTGACGAACGCCGGGTCCTCTCCCTCGAGCAGCACGGGAAGGGCCGCACGGAAATCAGCCCGCGCGCACCAGTCGCGCATGTAGTCCTCCCAGGAGTTCCAGCGCCTGAGCTGCTCGGGCGTCATCTTCTCGTCGTAAATAAGCAGGTATGCCCGCTCGAAGAGCGAAATGAGCATGTTGAAGATGATCAGCATGCGTTCCTTCTGCTCCTTTGTCATCTGTTCGGTGTCCATCGAAGAAAAGAGCCGCAGGTCGGCATTGGCCAGGGCCACCTTCAGGAAGTCCTGGTAGTTGTCCGAGAGAAGCTGATACACTTCCTCGTCCTCGTTGTTGCGCTCCTTCCGCATCTCATAGAGGAATACGAGGATGGCCAGCGGCAGGCCGATGACGGTAACGACGTAGCTCAATAGTTCCCAGGTCTCCAGGGTCATGATCGCTCTCCTGCGCCCTGCCGCATTCGCGTGAGCGGCTGCGGCATTCTACTGATTGGATTTGCTGATCACGGTCTCGATGGTTCCCTTGAGCCGCATCTCGGAATAGTTCTGCAGCACATCCCGGACATGGGGATGCTTCCCGATCAATTCGCGGAGCTTGTCCTCGGTCATTTCGAGCACCGTGGTGTCCTCGCGGGTCTCGATCGTCGCGCTGCGGGGCTTGCCCGTCAGGAAGGATATCTCGCCGAAGAACTCGCTGGGCCAGAGTGTGGCCAGTTCCACCACATCGCCCGACAGCATGGTCGTATAGACCCGCACCGAACCGCTTGCGATGATGTAGACCGACTTGCCTGCGTCGTTCTCCCGGACGATGATCTCGTTGGGGCCGCGGGCCTGCACGTTCATGAGCTTCGCGAATTCCTCGAACTCGCCCTGGCTGAAGCCGGCAAAGAGCGGCACCGCGCTGTTCGCGGCCTTCTGCTTTCCCTCATCCACGGGCTCGGCCTTCTGCTCGGTGATGGTCCTGTTCGAATGGAGCGCCGCCATGCGTTCCTGGGCCCGCTTGTGTGCGGGATCGATGCGCAGCGCCAGTTTGTACTGGGCCAGCGCCTTGACCACCGCGCCCTTCTCGGCGAAGAGGTCTGCGGCATAGACGTACTCCCGCGCGGCCTCGGGCTTTGCGCTCAGCTTCTGGTAGGCGTCGCCCATGCGCACGCGGATGATGGGGTCGGGATTGAGGGCAAAGAGCTTCTCCATGTCGGAGACCGCTTCCTTCCACTTGCCCTTTGCCAGGTGGTTCTGGATGCTGTCGATCAGCTTTTCCTTGTCAGACGCCATGCTGTTCTCCTGTTGGCGGGGGCGCAATGGCCCGGAAGGCAGGGCCGGAGCATTCAACAGGTATTATAGCCGATTTTTATGGAGTGCGGAAGGAACGATAAATGACAGGGAAAAGCTGTTCTCTCGCAAAGTCGCAGAGGTCGCGGAGAAAATATCAATGAAAACCTTGAACACGGAAGAAGCGGATTTACCCGGATCAATACGGATATATCGAATGCGGAATGCGGCTTTCGGAACGTGAAATGAGGGATGATTCTGAACCACCAAGGCGCGAGGGACGCGAAGGAAATCTTATAAATCCCATAAGAAAACTCTGGCCTGTTGACTTTCTTTGCGACTTGGCGTCTTTGCGCGAAAAATATTCTTGCCGTTTTGAGAAGCTATTGATTTTGTTAGATTCTACATCGTGCGAATTTAGATAAAAA
>JBBIHD010000205.1:0-4773 GCA_037447195.1 Nitrospirota bacterium
CAGTATTTTTGCGGTCTATTCAACATAGTAGATTTCGGCTCACGCCGGATTCAGGTTAAAAACACCCGTTTCTTTATAAGGAAAACAAAGTTGAAGGTGCACTAATGGATTATCGTCATCGGATGAATGTTGTATATATAATCTGTGAATAAAACCAAACATAGTACTTGGCCTCTAAGGAGATAAATGCATGAGCATAGTTCACGATAAGATGGACGAATATATCAAGAATCTAAAATCCATTTGCGACCAGTATCAAATCGAATGTATCGTCATGTTCGCTGGAGAAGGTGTTAATGGCGGCGTTGTCCATATAAACAATAAACTCCATCGCTTTATCGAAGAGGCTCCCACGATATTGAATAACGTGTGGAAGTTTTCTCAAAAGAATTTTCCTTCGTGTCGTTCTGATTCAGGCGATATTCGCCCGGCTGAAGCTGACTGTGGTGATAAACTTGGCGATTAACAATTCGTTGGGCAATGAGTTCCTGTATTTGTTGAGTGCGTTCGTATTCAGTTGAGAAGCTGTAATCGTTAGCCATTGTGGTTCTCCTTTCGTTTTGACAGCAGTGTAGTTGCTGTATTGGAACTTTTCATAACCAGTATTTGATTGGACGAAAGAAACCGGGAAGCTTTATCATCACCAGACAGCCGAGCTTATCATAGGTTATACCGGCTCGGCAAGAATATTTTCAATTCCGCTTTAGCCCTGTTAGAGCCGCTGTCTTTCAGAAGCTGCACGCAGTGAACCGGGCATGAGCAGGCAGGCGGCAACGGCTCTAACGGGCTTTATGCGGGTCAGGAAGGCGTAGCAGAGAAGCCTTTCCCCGGTTACCCGGGAAGCTGACGGGAAAGCGCCCGATAACGGCAAAAGTGTGCTATAGTAAATAAAAGACCAAATATGTCCTGAAAAAGGCCGTCGCGGCCATAGTGGTTTGCATTGGCGATATAATTCATGTAAACTGATTTTGTAACCATATATGCAGGGACAGGAGGACTATACAACCAAAGACTCAACAAGGAGGCTGGCATGAATGCACTGGAAATAGCACGGAAGATGGAGACCGATGCGATCAAGTTCTACACCGAGGCCGCGAACACGACGAAATATCCTGCCGGCAAAAAAATGTTCATGACCATCGTTGATGACGAGAAGCTGCATCTGGAAATGATTACGCAGATCATCAAGGGAATGAACGTGACCGCAAAGGACGTGAGTCCCCTCAAGAAGGTCAAGACCGTTTTTGAGCAGATGAAGGACGAGATGATGCAGAAGGTCGAGGCGACGACGGACGAGCTGGAGGCCTTCAAGATCGCAATGAAAATGGAGGAAGAGGGCGCCGCATTCTACGAAAAGTCGCTCGCCGAGGCGAAGACGGAAAAGGAAAAATCGTTGTTCCGGCGCCTGATCGACGAAGAAAAGCAGCATTACAAGATATTTGCGAATACCTATTCATTTCTGTCCGACACGGGCAGCTGGTTCATGTGGAAGGAGCACAGCATCGTGGAAGGGTAGTCCGTTTCCCGTGGGCCCGCCTCGGGCCGGTCGACGAAAGGAGGACGTCATGGCATACACGATGGAATTACTCAAGAAGAAGATCCTGGAAATGCACCCGGAGATCGGCAAGCACGGTCTTAGCGTCGAGATATCCTTCAGCGCAGAGAAGGACGCGTACCTTGTCACGTTCCGGAGAAAGAATGCCGAGCTCACCACGCATCTTGAGAAAAAGGACGCTGATGAGTGCATGAACGGCGTCAAGTGCGTCCATCTCGGCGTCCAGGTGGCGCAGTTCATCAAAAATTTCGATGAGAAGGAGACCTTCGGAAGGAGCGCAGCATGAAAGGGAACGTGAATATCCAGGTAGTCTTCTACAGCATGTACGGCCATGTATACCGGCTGGCCGAGGCGGTGGCGGAAGGGGCACGGTCCGTTTCCGGCGTCGAGGCTGTCCTGTACCAGGTGCCGGAGCTGGTCCCGAAGGATGTCCTGGAGGAATCTGGCGCCGCGGCGGCACGGTCGGTCTTCAGCAAGGTGCCGACGGCGACCGTGGACAAGCTGGAGGAGGCGGACGCCGTTATTTTCGGCACGCCAACGCGGTTCGGCAACATGTGCGCCCAGATGCGGAACTTTCTCGATCAGACCGGCGGGCTCTGGATGAAAGGCGGGCTTATCGGGAAGGTGGGCAGCGTGTTCGTCTCAACGGCCACGCAGCACGGCGGCCAGGAGACCACGATCACGAGCTTTCACACGACACTGCTCCACCAGGGCATGATCATCGTCGGAGTGCCCTATTCGGAGCAGCGCCTCATGAACGTGAAGGAGATCTCGGGCGGAACGCCCTACGGCGCGTCGACGATCGCCGCTCCCGACGGGTCGCGCATGCCGAGCGAGAACGAGCTTGCCATAGCCCGCTTCCAGGGAAAGCATGTCGCGGAGATCGCAAAAAAGCTGAAGGGATGATTGCTTTGGGGCGCGGCAGCCTGTTCAAAGGCTCACGACACGGTCGCGCCCCTGTTCCTTTGCCTGGTAGAGCGCCTCGTCGGCACGGGCAATCAGCGCGTCAGGGTTTTCGTCCCGGGGAGAAAGCTCGGCCAGGCCTGCGCTGATCGTCACCGTGACCTCAATGCCGTTCAGGACGATGGCCCTGGCCTTGACCATATTCCGGATCCGCTCCGCCAGCTCGACGGACTGCTGTTGCGCGGCCTCGGGGGAAATGACCATGAACTCCTCCCCGCCAAACCGTCCCACCAGATCATAATCGCGCAGATGGGCCTTGATCCGCTCCGCTACGGTCGCAAGCACATGGTCGCCGAAAGGATGGCCATGCTCGTCATTGATCTGCTTGAAGTGGTCAAGGTCGAGCATGATCAGGCTGAGCGGCCGGCCGGAGCGTTTGGCGCGTCTGAATTCCTCATTCAGGCGCTCCAGGATGTAGCGCCGGTTCCTCAGCCCCGTGAGGTCGTCGGTGATCGATATCTCCTTCAGCCGCTCCTGGGCCTGGTCCAGCTTGCCCGCCAGATGGCGCGTCATGAGGAATGTTGCGCCGATCAGCAGCCCGACCGTTGCCGCCGAGAGCATGAAGATGATCAGCCGGTTCGTGCGAAGCTCCCGGTCATGCTTCGCAAAGGGGATCGTGACGCTGATCCCGCCGCGGATATCGCCGATCCGGTATCCCGCCGCAGCGTGGCACGGAAGGCATGGCTCCTCGATATACAGCGGTTTCATGAACCTGAACAAAGGCTCCTGTCCCTTGTGGCGCTCTATCTCCCAGGCCTGCGTATTCCCCGACTCGAATGAACGCAAGGCCTTTTGCTCAAAAGCGTCGGGCGCATTCGCCGGATTCAGCAGGTGGAGGCTCGTGATCTTGAACCGGAGCCCATGCACTTTGTCTGCGATGTTCGATATTTCGGATGTCATTGCCGAGGGATTTCTCCTGGTCAGTATTTTGCCGCCCTGGCAGCGGATATCAGGTTCGATGCCGAGCTTCCGGAGGTAGGGATTTGAGCGGGTTTCAGCCGTCTTCTCTACATATACACCGGCGTGCCGGGCATTCCAGAGCCGGGTCATGACGATCAGTTCGAAGGTCGAATCGGCCTGCTGCTTCACGGTCTCAATCAGCAGATTGCTGTTGCGGTAATAGATGCCCAGGTAGATGGCGGCAATGATGAGAAGGATGATCATGCTCAGGTTGAAGAAAAAGGTCCTGAGTGGAAGGAAATATTTGAACGCCCCCCGGTACATGGAGTCATTATAGCATGGGCCGTCGCTATTTTGGGCCTCTTCCGCAGGCAGGGTCGCCCCATCTTATGCTATAATAATAGAACACGAATGGACCCAAGCAGGAGCGTCTTCTGCAGCGCTCGGGACCGGTCCCGCAGGTTTTCGTGAGCACCAAGGCCGGCCATTTCCCCAGAGGCGGGGTGATATGCCCCCATAGCGCACCGCAGAAGAGGATAAATGAACAGGAAAATGCTGCAATATCATTCTCTTGCCTGAAGAGGGAACAAATATTGCTTCAGTATATCTGAATCTCCCAGGGGACCACGATACGAATGGATATTTCTGTTGCTGACAGTCAGCAAGCTCCCAAGCCAATGAAAAAGATCCTTATCGTTGATGATGAGTCGCTTATCCTGTACACGCTCTCTGAGGTGCTGAGGGATGAGCGCACCGAGGTGCGGACCGCCATGACCAGGGCCGATGCCCTGCGGGAGATCGCCCGGGAGAGGTACGATATCTGCCTGCTTGATCTCTACCTTCCCGACGGCGACGGAGTGGGCATCCTCGACCATCTGCGTCAGGTATCGCCTTCCACCACAGTGATCATCATGACGGGCAATGAAATCGATGATGCCGTAAAAAAGACCATCGGTGAAAAGGCCTTTCTCCTTCTCGTCAAACCCTTTGACCTGTTCTATGTAAGGACAGTGGTGAAGAAGCTGATGTTGAAGGGCGCTATCAGCTCCGAAGCGGCGGTCCCGCCGGTCCGGTGGGCCGTGCGCGACAAGCGGGAGCATGTGCGCGAGGCGATCATGCAGACGGCGGTGTATTTCACGAACCACGGAACTGAGCATTCCTCGAAGCCGGAACTGAAGGCGCAGGTAGTTGATCTCAGCGAGGCCGGCATCGGCATTCGCACAGAGTCTGCGGTTGAGCCGGGGCGGGTGCTCATCTTCAAGAACGCCGTGGCGAACATCGAGATCACCTACGGCCTCGTTCGCTGGAGCATGGTGGACGAAAAACAGGACATGTACCGGGCCGGGCTGCAGTTT
>JBBIHD010000206.1:0-4768 GCA_037447195.1 Nitrospirota bacterium
GGACCGAAAGCGCTGAGGGTATAAGCACTTGTTCTGTTGAAGTTTCGGCATTTTACGACAGAGCGGGCGGCTGACCTGAGTAATTACGAGAAACGTTTAATTTCCCATCAACACGTTCCCCTTCTGCTCTCGTCCGTCTCCTGTACCCTATGCAGGACTGTCCCTTCTCAGGATTTACCCAAAATGTGATGACTGTAAGGCCCGCAACCCCTTCTCTCTTGCCAAAGCGCAGGGGAGAGATTATAGTATGTATAGTGACGTCCGGTTGTTCCGTGGATCACGGGAAGTTCGTTGGCGAAGCCATATTCCCCATCCATGCACTGGACGGCAGCGGCGTACCAGGAGGTCCTGCAGTGGCCAGAAAAGCAGTCGCACTCATATCAGGCGGACTCGACAGCGTACTTGCAGCGCGTATCGTCATGGACCAGGGATTCGAGGTGGTGGGCCTGTACTTCTCTTCCGCTTTTTCGAAGAGCTTCGGAAAAGAGGAAGCAACGCCCGCCGCCTCAGTGGCCAGGTCCATCGGCATTGAATTGCGCGTCATCGACATGGGGCAGGAGTACATCGATCTCATCCGAAATCCGAAGCACGGCTACGGCAAGAACGTAAATCCCTGCATCGACTGCAAGATCTTCATGCTTTCGAAGGCAACGGCGGTGATGGCGGAACTGGGAGCCCCCTTCATCATCACGGGAGAAGTGCTCGGCCAGCGGCCCATGTCGCAGCGCCGGGACACGCTGCGCGTCATCGAACGGGACTCCGGACTGACCGGCCGCATCCTTCGTCCCCTGTCGGCAAAGCATCTTCCCTTGACCATTGCCGAGGAAGAAGGCATCATCGACCGGCAGCTGCTGCTCGACATCAGCGGACGGTCGCGGACGGTCCAGATGCAGCTTGCCGAGCGCTACGGAATCACCGGCTTCTCTGCCCCTGCCGGCGGGTGCCTGCTGACGGACGAACATTTCGCCGAGAGGCTGCGCGACCTGTTCTCCCACGCGCCGCTGGTCACGCCGACGGATATAAGGCTCATCACCGTGGGGCGCCATTACCGGCTCGCTTCCGGCGCCAAGGTGGTGCTCGGCAGGGACAAGAAAGAGAACGCTCTCATCATCGCGCTGAGCGGACCGGGATATCATCTCTTCACACCCTCGGGATTCCCCGGCCCCGTTGCGATGCTCGCCGGCGTTCTCACGGAGGAAGCAAAACAGACGGTCGGCCGCCTGATCCTGAAATACAGCAAATCGCCGGCAGGGCTCCAGCGGGCGGTCCGGTGCGGCAAGGACGTTTATATTCCCTCGCCTGCGCAGCGCGACGAACTGCTCACCCAAGTAGGATCAGGTCCATCATAAGGCAGGATCAGCCAGTCCCAGGGGGGGCCATGCCGAAGATCACGCTCCAGACCATCACGGACTACCTCTCGACCCTCTACGAACTGCCCGTCCGCGTCCTGTCCATGACCGAGGAAGGAACACAGGAGGCCGGCGATGACCTCAAAGGCTATGGGTACGGGGCCCCGCTCTTCATTACCTATGAAGTTAATGGCCGGGAAAAGAAAGCCGTGCTCGAGACCATGTCCCCTTCCTCCTATGGGCATGACCATTTCTCCGACCGCGCCCAGGCCATCTTGTGGGAGCATGGGGCCTTCAACCGGCTGCCGCGCCATGTGCGCTCCCTCGATAGCGGGGCCTTTCTCCGTTCCGGCCGGATCATATCCACGGGAGCGGCCGAAGAGTTCTTTCTCCTGACCGAATTCGTCGAGGGCTCGGGGTATTTCAAGGACCTGGAGCGGATCCGCGACCAGGGAACGGCCATGGACCAGGACCGTGAACGCGTCCGGGCGCTTGCCGGGTATCTCGCCGATGTGCACGCGGAAAAGGGCCCCACTCCATCTCTCTATACGCGCCGCATCCGCGACCTGCTGGGCCATGGCGAGTGCATCATGGGCCTGGTCGACAATTACCCGGAACGGTTCGACTTCATAGACCAGGACCTGTTAAAGCAGGTCGAGAAAGAATGCCTCGACTGGCGATGGCGCATCAAGCCGCGTTCGCACCGTCTCTGCCGCGTGCACGGCGATTTCCACCCCTGGAACGTCCTGTTCCGGAAGGGCACGGACTTCTCGGTCCTTGACCGATCGCGCGGCGAATGGGGCGAGCCGGCCGATGACGTGGCCACCATGACCATCAACTATCTCTTCTTTTCGCTCCAGAGGTCGGCAGCGCTGGAAGGAGATCTCGGGAAGATGTTCACGCTCTTCTGGGAGCAGTATCTTGAACGGACAGAAGACAGGGAGATGCTCGAGGTGATCGCGCCCTTCTATGCATGGCGGGGCCTGGTGATCGCGAGCCCTGTCTGGTACCCCACCCTTTCCGCAGAGGTACGCAAGACCATCTTCCGCTTCATTCAGAACGTGCTGGTCTCGGAGCGTTTTGATCCGCTGCGGATAAAGGAATATCTGCGATGACGGGCGAACAGGGCTTTGCCATCTGGATCACGGGCATGCCTGCATCAGGCAAAAGCTCGATCACCAGGGAGCTGGTGCGCATGCTGAAGGAGCAGGGCGTTTCCGCAGCGGTGCTGGAATCAGATGCCCTTCGCCTGATCCTGACGCCCGAGCCTGCCTACAGCGATCAGGAGCGCGAAATATTTTACCGGGAGATGGCCGAACTGGGAATTTTTCTGACACGACAAGGGCTGAACGTGATCTTTGATGCCACGGCAAACAGGCGGGCCTATCGGGAGCGGGCGCGGACGCACATCCTCCGGTTCCTGGAGGCATATGTGGCCTGCCCCGTCGATATCTGCCGGGACCGGGACCCCAAGGGCATCTACGCCCGCGCTGCAGCCGGCAGGGCCGTCTCCGTGCCGGGCATACAGACGGCCTATGAGCCTCCGCATGATCCCGAGATCCTGCTTGACTGCAAGGCCCTTCCCGTTGAGAACGCACAGTCCATCCTCAAAAAACTCAAAGCCTTGCGGTACATATAAACAATATTCTTGTTCCTATTTAGGAAACTCATTTGACTGCCCCGGCCCCCTCCGTTACAATATCGCCACATTATGGCCAAGAAAATTACCTATGAACGCTGGATCAACCTCTATCTGCCCGACGGCTGGAGCGAGCGGGAGGAAATGGGGTTCATTTTCCTGGAAAAGGAAAACTGGCCGGGCATGCTCCAGCTTTCCTTCATTGAACGGGAAGATACGAGCATGCCTGCCGACAAGGCCGCCCTCGTAATGCTCGAAGACACGCTCGAGGAGCGCGACATCCCCTTTCCCCGTGAAGCGGTCAAGGTCGAGACGAGCGGCACCATGGGGATAGCGTCGGTCGACTATACCTATAAAGACAAAGAGGAACCGATACACTGGCGTATCTGGTTCCTCGTAGACAAGACCCGCTCGCTCATGGCGGCCTATGTGAGCGATCCCAAGCTGGACGGCCTGGCGCTCGCCGAGGCGTCCCGCATCATCGCCGATATCGAGTTCCTGTAGCGCGAGCGCTTACCCGCTCGACACGTATTCCCGCAGCAGCCTGCTCCGCGCGGGGTGGCGCAGTTTCTTCAGCGCCTTGATCTCGATCTGCCTGATCCGCTCGCGGGTGAGGCTGAAGAACCTGCCCACCTCCTCCAGCGTGTGCTCACCTCCGCCGCCGATCCCGAACCGCATCCTGATGATCTTTTCCTCCCGGTCGGTCAGCGACGACAGGACCTCCTCGATGCGCACCGAAGCCTCATTGTTCTCCAGCATTTTGAAGGGCGAGACCGACTTCTCGTCGATAATGACGTCCTTCAGCTCCTTTTCCTCGGAGAGGATCGGCGTTTCAAGCGACACCGGCTCCTGGATGGCGCGCAGAATCTCGGTCACCCGCACGACGGAAAGGCCCATCAGCTTCGCCACCTCTTCTGGCGCCGGCTCCCGGCCCTTCTCGCGCATGAACTTCGCAAAGATCCTGTTGATCCGTGTGCTCTCCTCAATGAGATGCACCGGCAGACGGATGGTCCTCGCCTGGTCCAGAATGGCCCGCGTGATACGCTGCCTGATCCACCAGGTGGAATAGGTGCTGAACTTGGTCCCCTTGCCCGTCTCGTAGCGGTCCGCGGCCTTCATCAGGCCGATATTGCCTTCCTGGATCAGGTCCAGAAGCGTCAGCCCCCGGTTCACGTATTTCTTGGCTATGGACACCACGAGCCTGAGGTTCGCCTTGACCAGTTCGTCCTTGGCGAACTTTATCGTTTCCTCCTCACGCTCGATGTCCCTGATCATCCCCCGGAGGGCATCTTCCTCAATGCCGATCTTTATGCGGTCCGTGTGGATCCCCCGCTCGACCTGCTTTCCGGTGATGACCAGCCGCTTGATGATCTTCTCGATGACCCGGAAGGAAAGGCTCATCTCCCGCACTGTCGCCGCCACCCGCGCGTCGTCGCCGCGGGCAAGCTGCCGCTTCAGGCGATTGTAGAGCCTCATGAAATCGGTTTCATAGACCTCATTCCACTCGCCGGGAAACCGGAGAGCGTCCTGGGCCTTGATGAGTCCCTGCTTGATCCCTGCGCCCAGGTTCAGGATGCGCGGTATGGCCAGCGGGGAACGGAACGCGATCTCTTTGAGCGCAGCCTTCCCTTCTTCGAGCATCCCCACATACTTGTGCTCCTCCTCGATCACCAGCATGGGAAATCTGCCCACCGATTTCAGATAGGTATCCACCAGGTCCGCGCTCGTCGGTTCTTCTACAACCTCCTGAGCCGGACCAGGACCCGCCTCTTCCTCATCC
>JBBIHD010000207.1:0-4759 GCA_037447195.1 Nitrospirota bacterium
CGCTCTGTCGCTTAGCGTGCCATAATACGCCGAAACTTCAACAGAGCACGTGCTTTTACCCCGTTAGAGAAAATCGATGCACTTATCGGCGGTTATGGTACAACGTTGACCTGTCATCGTTAGAGAATGTGTTCTCTAACGGGGTAGATCCTCAGCGCTTTCGGTCCGCGGGCGATTACACTGCACGCTCACAGCGCCTATCGCTCAAGGCTGACCTGAGTACCTGAGCAGTTACCGCGATGGTTTGTTGGGCACGGTGAATCCTGCGGCCAACCTGCAATTACTTTCGGTTTTGCCGCCTATGCAACGGATTCTGAGGAATTGTGCGATAAATAATAATCTTGACTTATTGAATTCTCGTATATAAAATAATGTATGCCCATAAAAAGAAAGCTTTTGTATGATCTTCAGGCGCATCTCTCCAAGAAGGAGCTTACCCTCCTGGTTGGTCCCCGCCAAGCGGGCAAGACGACCCTGATGCTGCAGCTCCAGGATGATCTGCAAAAAAAAGGCGACAATACCCTTTTCCTCAGTCTTGATTACGAGCGGGACCAGCCCCATTTCGCCGACCAGGAGGCGCTTCTCCGCAGGCTGCGCCTGGAGTTCGGAAACAAGAAGGGGTATGTTTTCATAGACGAGATACAGAGAAAAGAAAACGCCGGTATCTTTCTCAAAGGCGTATTCGACATGAGGACGCCCTATAAGTTCATCATCTCCGGATCCGGCAGCGTTGAACTGAAGGAAAAGGTGCATGAATCACTGGCCGGCAGAAAGAGGATATTTGAGCTTTCCACGCTTACGCTCCCGGAGTTCATCAATTACCGTACCGCTTACAGATACGAGGAAGGGCTGGAAGAATATTTCAGAATAAACAAATCCGAGGGGCAGGGACTTCTGATGGAATATCTCAACTTCGGGGGATATCCGAGGGTGGTCCTTGAGGATACGACAAAGGAGAAGTCGGCGATCATTGACGAGATTTACCGGAGTTATATAGAAAAGGACATCGCCTATCTCCTGCGGGTGGAGCGGATTGATGCCTTCGGAAATCTGATACGCATGCTTGCTGACCGGGTCGGCGCCATTATCAATCTCAATGAGCTTTCCTCCACAGCGGGGGTGTCCGTGCTGACCGTGAAAAACTATCTGGCCTATGCGGAAAAGACGTTCATTATCAGAAGGGTCACGCCTTATTTCAAAAATATCAGAAGCGAGATCAGCAAGGCGCCGGTGATGTATTTCAACGACCTCGGTCTTCGGAACCTGGCGCTTCGACGTTTCGGCGGATATGCGGCGCTTTATGAGACGGGGTTCCTGTTCCAAAACCTGATACATCAACTGCTATTTGAGAGGACGCGGGGCGAGGGCGGCACGGTCCACTTCTGGAGGACAAAAGACAAGGCCGAGGTGGATTTCATCATCAACGCCGCTGAGGGCGTCATTCCCGTCGAGGTGAAGTGCAGGGAGCTGAAAGGCCGGGAAATCGGCCGTTCGCTGCGAGGATTCATCGCGAAATATCGGCCAAGGGAAGCGTGGGTCGTGTCTCTCGGGGCGCAGGAAGACGAGAAACTGGAGAAAACGCGCGTAAGATTTATTCCGTTTTATGAACTGATGTGAGACAGCAATCGCCGTGAGGGTCATTGCGGTCTGCGGGCCCGGTTTTTCCGGCAGTCCGGCTCTTAATAAACAAAAATTTCATAGGGCGGCTGGATTCAGTGAATATTTTTAAGAAATTCTATCAACCAGCGAGTTCGTCCGGTTCTGGGCAAGCATGACCGTGCGCTGCAATCCCGGCCTGCCGCTCATCCTCACCAGCTTCTGGATCGGCCTGGCCGGCCTGGTCGTGACAGCGGCTGCGCGGTGGTACGGCCGGTAAGAAGGCGGTTCCATGAAGATATCGTTCTTTCAGGTCGGTCCAGCGCGGTTCGCCGGCCGGGTCCTGGCGCTGATCGCGCTTATATCAGCCGGAGGTCTGTTCGCCGTTGTAGTGTTCAACGAAGCATTCAGTTTTACGAGCAGCAACAGCGCCATCTATATTGTGAAAAAGGGCGGATGGTTCGAGGTCCGGCGCGACCTCCTGCTCGAGGACGGGAATGATCTGCTCTTCACGATCAGCGCGAACCGCCTGTTCGACCAGTACATGCGCGCCCTGACCGTGGTTCTGAACCGGCCGATGCTCGAGCTGACCTGGGACGACGACGAGGGGGTCGGCGGCATCAAGCAGTACCGGCCGACCGGGACCATGATATCCCTCGCCTTTTCACGCTTCCGCGAGGACGGCGCGCAGGCAAAGGGACTCTTCCTCGGCGGCAACCTGCCGCCCGGCGACGCGTCGGTGTCTCACGACTGGAACACGAGCGGATTCGGCTACTATACGGGGGAGAAGTGGGTCCATATCTGGTGCGCCCTGAACGAGGGCTTCAAGGTGTACGGAACGGAGCGCACGCTCATCCCGACCCACTGGACCTACGGGGGCAGCAGGGTCCTCCGGCGCACCAGGAACGAGGTGGTGATCGAGAGCGTCCATCACTCGGACGAGGGCGGCGGGCGGATCACGATGATCCGGCGCATCGTGTTCCGGGCCGGGGACGACTATTTCCTCCTGCGCGCCAGGATCGTGAACGAAGGCCCGGTCCCCGTGATCTACGGGTATTCCGTGGGGGACGAGCCGTGGGTGGGCAGCTTCGGCACGTCCGGCGGGGACGTGGGATGGTACGAAGGCGGCCTCGTGGATACGGAGCGGTTCCTGCCCGCCGGACCGCGGGGATTTGCGGGGTTCTGGGACATAGGCAACCGGGCGGCCGGTGAAGAGCCGGTCTACTCGGGCTTCGCGGACTTTGTCGAGTGGATCTCGCCGCAGCCGTCGCTCGTCTTCTTTTCGAATGCCCTGGACCGGTGCTGCGAGAACAATGCGCCGCTCGCGAGCAGGGACAGCAGGGTGCTGAACATCCTCTGGCTCGAGCAGATGCTCCGGCCGCAGGAGGCGCGGGACCATATTCTCGCCTTCGGCATGGCGCACTTCGACCATGCCGCGCGCTCGCTTCGCAAGCCCGAGGTGGCGGTCGCGCTGTCCCTGAACGAAGAGGAATAACCGGTTGTCCGCGCAGCCGTGTTGGCATATAATGACAGCGGTCCGAGGCGCTCCTGCGGCAGGCCGCAGGGAAGGGTCTGACGATTCACATACCCCGGGAGGTGAACGATGAACGTGGAATTCCTGTTTTTCTGGCTTGCCGTGGTCCTGTATGGTGTGAGTTCCTTCAGCTATATTTTCGGTCTTATCGCGAAGAAAGAAAAGCTTTTCACGATCGGCCTTGTGGCCGGCTCCGCGGGCCTTGTCGGCAATCTGGCGGCCGTAACGCTGCGGTGGATCGAGGGCGGAATTCTTCCCTTTATCGATACGTCGGAATCGATCGCCTCCGCCGTCCTGGTGGCAATGATCATCTTCCTGATTCTTCAGCTTTACCGGAAGCAGACCATGGCACTGGGCGTGCTGGTCATGCCCGTGCTCTTCATCCTGCTCGGCTGGGCGGGAACGATGATGAAGGAGATCTCGGGCCAGCTTCCCGCATCGCTCCAGAGCGCCTGGCTCTGGGTGCACATTGTCGGGGCCTCAATCGGCTTCGGATCGGTCCTCGTTGCCGCGGGCGCCGGGATGATGCATCTGCTGAAGGAGAAACGCCGGGGAGGCATCTATGACAGGCTTCCGGACCTTCCGGCGCTCGACAATCTGGCCTACCGGTTCGTGACGGGCGGGTTCATCATGCTTGGCCTGATGCTGATCTCCGGCGCCTTCTGGTCCAACCAGGTGAAAGGGAGCTACTGGAACTGGGACCCCGTGGAGGTCTGGTCCCTCATCTGCTGGCTCGTGTACGGCATCTACCTGCACTTGCGGATCACCTTCGGCTGGCGCGGCGCGCGGCCGGCCTGGTATGCCATGCTCGCCGTGATCGTCATGATCGTGGGCTACTGGGGCATCCCCTTTGTGACCGATAATTTCCATAAGGGGTTCAGAATCGAACACTGATCGCGGAAGGCGAACAGCTGTCAGGTATCAGCTGTCAGCGGTCAGGAAGGGCAGCTTACAGCTGTCAGCCATCAGCGGTCAGGCTTCGGCGGTCAGAAGATAGCTAGTAGCGATTCTGACTGAATGCTGAAGGCTGAAGCCTGAAATGGGGCATCCATGCGCGACTTTCGGCAATTGCAGGTTTGGCAGAAAAGTCATCTCTTGACGGTGGCTGTTTATGACGTTACCGCGTCTTTTCCCAAAGAGGAACTGTATGGATTGACAAGCCAGATCCGTCGTGCCGCCGTTTCCATATCTGCGAATATTGCCGAAGGCTGCTGCAGGAATGGCAGCGCTGATTTTGCCCGGTTCCTTCAGATAGCGGCGGGGTCAGCGAGCGAACTTGAGTATTTACTTCTGCTTGCCCGTGATGTCAAGCTGATAGTCCAGTCTGATCATGAGAAGCTAGCAGGCGATGTTGTCGAAGTGAAAAAGATGCTGACGGCGTTTATGCAAAAGCTGAGAGATGAAGATAAATGAGCGATGTGAACTAAGCCATCGGCTTTCAGTCGTCGGCTTACCGCTGATACCTGAATGCTGATGGCTATTTGCTGATCACTGATACCTGACCCCTGATCACTGACTGCTGAAAGCTGATTTTCATGAAAGTCTGCATCATCAAACCTCCCATGCCTTTCGGCTGGACGCCGGTGGCGCCGCCGGTGCTGGAATACCTTGCCGCCCTGACCATGAAGG
>JBBIHD010000208.1:0-4748 GCA_037447195.1 Nitrospirota bacterium
TGCACGCTCACAGCGCCTATCGCTCAAGGCTGACCTGAGTACCTGAGCAGTTACAATTTGACTCAAAATGTAAGATCCTGGTCAGTAAAGCACTTTAATTTCTTGTGGTCTTGCACGAACATGACGTTGTTTGCCGATCCAACAAACTGACCTATGGCAGCTGCAAAAGAAAAACCGGCGCATTCACACTGGCACGAGATGATCGGGCTGGGGCTGTTCGCCCTCGGCCTGCTCGTGCTGCTGAGCCTCCTGACCTACAGCAACGCTGATCCCAGCTTCAGCGTCTCGGGAGCCGGCGGCAAGACGAGGAACGTCATCGGCGTGACCGGCGCCTACGCGTCCGACATGGCGCTGCGCCTCTTCGGCCTTGCCTCCTATCTCATCCCTGTCTATCTCTTCGCCTATGCCACGTTCTTCATGCTGGGCCGCGATGCCCGGCACCCGCTGCTCAAGAACATCGGCGGCCTGGCGCTGTTCATCTCCGCGTCGGCCTTCTTCGGGCTCCAGAACGAGGCGGTGCGGCTGTTCGGCGAACAGTTCCCCTCAGGAGGCATGCTCGGCCGCTTCCTGGGCCGGCTCTTCCTGCGCGGCCTGTCCCAGACGGGCTCCTACATCGTTACGGGCACGGCCATCGTGATCGCCCTGATGCTGCTCACGCCCTTCTCGCCCATCAAGGCCCTGGCCTGGCTCAAGCAGGTCTACGCGCGGCTCATGGAAGAGATCGAGCTCCTCGTTGCCCTGCACCGCGGCAGGCAGCAGAAGGCGCGGGAGGCGAAGCAGCGGCCCGTAGCTCCCAAGGAGCCGCCGAAGATCGTGACCACCACCCAGAAGCAGCCGCCCCCGGTGCCCGAACCCAGGCCCGCTGCCAAGCCGACGCAGGAGCATTTCGAGTTCATGGAGCCGACGGGCGCCTACAAGCTGCCCACGACGGACCTGCTGAACACGCTGCCGCCGTCGTCCAAGAAGGTCTCGAACGAGGACATGCTGGCCCAGTCCGAGCTCCTGACGCGCAAGCTCCTGGACTTCGACATCGAGGGCCGCGTTACCCAGGTCTATCCCGGGCCGGTGGTCACCATGTTCGAGTTCGAACTGGCGCCGGGCGTGAAGGTCAGCAGGATCACGGCCCTCTCCGACGACCTGGCCCTGGCCATGAAGGCGGCGAGCGTGCGCATCGTTGCCCCGCTGCCGGGCAAGGGCACGGTGGGCATCGAGGTGCCGAACAACACGCGCGAGATCGTCTATCTCCGCGAGATCCTCGAAACGCCCGATTTTCAGGCGAACAAGTCGAAGCTGCGCATCCCCGTGGGCAAGGACATCTTCGGCGCGCCCGTGGTGACCAGCATCGAGAAGATGCCCCACCTGCTCGTGGCAGGCGCCACCGGCTCGGGCAAGAGCGTGGCCATCAATGCCATCATCCTGTCCATCCTGTTCAATGCCCGGCCGAACGAGGTGAAGCTTGTGCTCGTGGACCCCAAGATGCTCGAGCTTTCGGTCTATGAGGGCGTGCCGCACCTCCTGTCGCCCGTGGTGACCCAGCCCAAGCGGGCCGCGGAAACGCTGCGCGCCGTGGTGGCGGAGATGGAGCGCCGCTACCGCACCCTGGCCGAGAAGGGCACCAAGAACATCGAGTCCTACAACAAGGCCGTTCCCGAAGCGGAGCGGCTGCCCTTCATCGTCGTGGTGATCGACGAGCTTGCCGACCTGATGATGACCGTGCAGCGCGAGGTGGAGGACTCGATCATGCGCATCGCCCAGATGGCGCGGGCCGCGGGCATCCACCTGATCGTGGCCACCCAGCGTCCGAGCGTGGACGTGATCACCGGGCTCATCAAGGCCAATCTTCCGGCGCGCATATCCTTCCAGGTCTCGTCCAAGACGGACTCGCGCACGATCCTGGATGCAAACGGCGCCGAGAACCTCCTGGGCATGGGCGACATGCTCTTTCTGCCGCCGGGCACGGCAATGCCGATGCGGGTCCACGGCTGCTACGTTACCGAGGGCGAGACCAAGCGGGTAGTCGAGTTCGTGAAGAAGCAGGCAAAGCCGAACTACGAGTTCCTCGCCCAGCGAGTCAAAGAAGTGGCCGCGGCGGAGCAGGCGGCGGTGGAGGACAGCGAGCGCGACGAGCTGTATGCGCGGGCCGTGGAGCTCGTAATGATGAACGGCCAGGCGTCCACGTCCTTCCTGCAGCGCAGGCTGCGCGTCGGCTACAACCGCGCGGCCCGCATGATCGAGATGATGGAGGAGGACGGCATCATCGCCCCGGCCGACGGCGCCAAGCCCCGGGAGGTGCTGGTGCGCAAGAACATGGACGGCACGGAGCGGGAGATATAGGAGTGGGGAGTGAAGAGCGGGAAGGGGAAACAGACAATGCGGAATGCGGAATGCGGAGTGCGGAGTGAGAGACAGGAAGGCACGTGCCGAAGAAGACGGAAGGGCTGGAAGGAATGCAGCCCCAATAACCATGGATTTTAAGACTGTCATTGTACATCTGGTAAAAGCCTTTGACCGGCGACGAATACGCTACGGCCTCATGGGAGGGTTTGCTTTGGGGTTATGGGGTGTAGGCCGGGCGACCGTTGACCTCGACTTCCTCGTTCGGCGTGAAGACATGGAGCACGTCAAGCAGGTCATGGACGGGCTGGGTTATGAATGCAAGTTTCAGAGCGAAAATGTATCACAGTTCGTGTCGCCTATAAAACTCTTCGGAGAGGTGGATTTTCTCCATGCCTTCCGTCAGACAAGCATAGAAATGCTTGAGCGGGCCGAGGAAAAAGATATCTTCAATGCTGAATTGCGCATAAGAGTGCTGAGGCCGGAGGACCTGATCGGACTTAAACTGCAGGCGATCAAGAACAATCCTTCCCGAAAGGAAGGAGACATGGCGGACATCAGGGAGCTGGCGGAAGTCCGGACGGGATCGCTTGACTGGACATTGATCAGAGCGTATGCTGACATCCTTGATGCCGGGGAATTGCTGGCGGAGCTGGAAAGGGAATGACACCATGACATTATCAAAGGCCGCGATGGCGGAATTGCGCGAGGTGTCGCGATCGGAGGCCCTGCGAAAGGACATGGATATCGTCTACAGGTCGCGGCACAATCCTTTTGTCAGAGACGGGGTCGTTGACACGGACGCGTATGTGTATTTTGTATCGGCATTTAACGAGTTCATCAACCACGAACCCAGGCCATTCGAGCCCATGAAGGACAGCGACATGCGGTTGTAGGCGGGGCGCCGGAAGGGGAAACAGACAATGCGGATTGCGGAATGAACGAGGGGAAGGGCAAATGAAAATGCGGAGTGCGGAATGCGGAATGCGGAAGGAACTACGGATGAGCAGGAAGGATAGAGGGTGCGAGCGTAAGATCCGCATCTTTTATTCGGTTCTTATTTTGTGGACCCTACTCGCCTTCCCTGCCATGCCTGCCTTTGGGAACGGAAGTCCCGACGAAGTGGTCCAGGCCGTGGAGCAGCATTACTCCGCGCTGAAGGACATGACCGCCAAGGTGACACAGAAGAACTACCTCAAGTCCCTGGACAGAACGCAGACCTTCGGCGGCACCCTGGCGATCAGGAAGCCGGGCAGGCTGCGGCTCGACTATACGAACGGCCAGCGGATCGTGATCGACGGCAATGAGGCCTGGTTCTATTCCGAGAAGAGCAGGCAGGCGATCAAGCGGGCCTTCGCGGACTTCGAGCAGGCGAATATCCCCGTCGCCTTCCTGCTCGGCGCCGCGTCGATCCGGGACGATTTCGAGGTCTCCCAGCCGGACACAAAGAACCCCCGCCTGCTGGACCTGAAACCGAAGCGGTCCGGCGCGGCAATGACGAAGGTGCGCATCAGCACGGACGACAGGGGCCGCATCACGGAGCTGATCATCTATGACCGCTCAGGCAACACCTCGACGGTGGCCTTTTCCGCCATTGTTGAAGACGCAGGCGTTGATGAGGGGCAGTTCCGTTTTTCCGTTCCCAAAGGGACGGAGATAATCGAACAGTAGTCAGTAGACAGCAGTCAGTAGACAGGTAGCGGAAAGCGGAAAAGCCGGTATTGAACTGTATGCCGTGTGCTGTCTACTGTATATCGCTTTCAGGAGGTCCTATGGCAGCCGAGAACTCATTTGACGTGGTCTCAAAGATCGAGATGACCGAAGTGACGAACGCAGTGACGCAGGCGATGAAGGAGATCGGCCAGCGGTTCGACTTCAAGGGCAGCAAGTCGAGCATCACCGAGGAGAAGGACGGCCTGGTGGTGGTGTCGGACGACGAGTTCAAACTGAAGAGCGTGATCGACATCCTCCAGACAAAGCTGGTAAAGCGGGGCGTGCCGATCAAGAACCTGACCTACGGGAAAATGGAGTCCGCCCTGGGCGGCACGGTGCGCCAGCGGATCACGCTGCAGCAGGGCATCCCGACGGACAAGGCCAAGGAGATCGTGAAGGCCATCAAGGACGCGAAAATGAAGGTCCAGGCCTCGATCCAGGCGGACCAGGTGCGCGTGTCGGGCAAGAACCGCGACGATCTGCAGGCCGTGATCCAGCTCCTGAAAGAAAAGGACTTCAAACTGGACCTCCAGTTCACCAACTATCGCAGCTGACCAGGTTCGGTCCGGCCAAACCTTGCTCGTAATTACTCAGGTCAGCCGCCCGCTCTGTCGCTTAGCGTGCTATAGAACGCCGAAATTCAACAGAACAAGTGCTTACATCCTCAGCACGTTCGGTCCGCGGGCGTTTACACTGCACGC